>NZ_QUHK01000029.1:35084-35646 GCF_003479665.1 Blautia sp. AF14-40 | reverse complement strand
TCTGTCTGTCTGTCTGTCAAATATATTTCTCTATACATCTCCTTGTCAACCTCCTGGTTTAATAAAATTGCACTACCGTATCAAATCCATTTGTCACTGTTCAGTGACCTGCGGTTCGGTCCCCCCCCACCGGTCTTTATGCTTCTGAACTTGAAGACAGTTTTTCCTGCCTCAATCTTGCTCATATCCAGAACGTCATTGATAATTCCCAACAGATGCTGCGATGAAATATCTATTTTATCTGCATACTCTATAACTTTTGCTTTATTACCTGCATCATGTCTGATCAAAGATGTGATACCAATGATTGCATTCATAGGTGTACGAGTATCATGCGACATTATTGTTACGTCTATGAAATAATACCGTAAAAAAGCACTGCCAGACAGACAGTGCACATCATTTCATGCAACTGGCTGCCATTTTACAGGCCCTGTAGCTTTGCGTCCCAGACTTTCATCTGGTTTGCCGATTTCCTTATTATAGCTTTTAGACTTACGCAAAAAACTGGTTTTATTATACTATAGTACTCTACTGTACACAAGAAAAACATTACCTTTTT
>NZ_QUHK01000029.1:0-35074 GCF_003479665.1 Blautia sp. AF14-40 | reverse complement strand
AGTACTCTACTGTACACAAGAAAAACATTACCTTTTTAACGCCCAGAAACATATTGTCATTATACTGTCATTTTTTTTAAAAACTTATTCCGTTTTTCAACTTCTATGATATAATGCTTTATTATAAATCTCCAATGAATAAAATGAGGTGAACCAAGTGAAGAAAAAAACACTTGTGCCTCTTATTATTTTTTTACTGGGCATATGCCTTGTTGGTTTAATTGTATACAGAACAGACACCCATGAAAAAAATCAGAGACACATATTGGCACAATTAAACGCAACCACCTATGGTGATCGCATAAAGAATGAAATTGCAGATGGAATTGGAATTACAGATGCTTTGGAACAGACCTTAATCAGTGAAAATGGCGAAATCCATCAGTTTGACACGATTGCCGGGAATCTTATGTCTGATTCTATTGAAAGCGTGCAGCTCGCTCCCAATGGTGTTGTAACAGATATTTATCCGGATGAAGGAAATGAGGCAGGTAAGATCGATCTGCTCCAGGATAAAGACCGTAAAGAGATTTCCTGTTATGCCAGAGATAACCATGCAACCATTACGCAGGGACCCTTCGAATTAAAACAGGGCGGTTATGGAATTGCAGTCCGCAATCCAGTCTACCTGAAAGATAAAAGCGGACAAGAGTATTTCTGGGGATTTACCATTGTTATCCTGCGTGTTCCGGATATTTTTTCAGATACAGTCAGTGCACTTTCAAATTTTGGATATGAATACAAAATTTTAAAAACAGACACTCCCTGGAGCGATACTTATAAAGTGGTTTATCAGTCAGATGGTCAAATAGATCATCCGGTTTCTTACTCTTTTACAGTAGGGGATGGAACCTGGAAGCTTGAGGTAACTCCTAAAACCGGATGGAGAAATAACACACTACTGATAATTATCAGCGGAATGTTTCTTACTATAAGCCTTCTTCTGTCAGTACTTACCAGGGTATGGCTGATAGCAAAAGAACACAAGAACAAATATAAAATACTGGCGCGCACAGATTCTCTTACAAATATTTATAATCGCTATGGATTTGATGAATTAGCAGAAAAAATAATTTCTAAAAATCCACAAACACATTTTGTGGCTGCGCTCCTTGATATTGATGACTTTAAGTTTATCAATGATATCTATGGCCATAGTTACGGAGACAAAGCATTAAAGAGTCTGGCAGACAGTATGAAAGCTTTTTTCCCATCCGATGCATTGCTTGGAAGAAATGGTGGTGACGAATTCTGCATTCTTTTACCAAATTGTACCTTTAAGGAAGCAGATAAACAGCTGCAGCAATTCACTAAGCTTCCAAAAACGTTTTCATATCACGGTAAAGAACTCGCATTTTATATATCTCTCGGATATGCAGAATATCCAACATTTGCAGCCAGCCCTTCACAGCTTATGCGCTGTGCAGATGCAGCTCTTTATGAAATAAAACTGCATGGAAAAAACGGATGTATGGCTTACAGAAAAGGTCTCCAGTCAGGAGTCCGCAAACAGCTTGGATTTGCACTGAAGGATATCTCTGAACACCTTCCAGGTGCATTTATCATATATAGAGCAGACAAAGAAGATGATGAGCTCTTTTATGCAAACCACGAATTTCTTCATATGACTGGTTATAAGAGCATGGATGAACTATTCAGGCTTACTCAAAAAAGGTTCCGCAATCTGATCCGACAAGATGAACAACAACAGATTGAAACAAGCATCTGGGAACAGATTGACACAGGCAATGAAAATGACTATATTCACTTTCATCTTCGAAAAGCTGACGGAACTTATCTTTCCGTGCTTGATCATGGAAGAATCGTAGAAAGCCAACAATACGGAAAAGTATTTTATGTATTGTTCATGGATTGGGAAGATATGCATCTTCGTTACAGTGATAAATTTTCCGAATAAATAAAAAAAACTGCTAAAAAGTTGTGAACCGAACTTCTTAGCAGTTTTTTTACTAATCTACCAGATTGTTTTGTAACGTACTGATCAATTCCTCTATAACAATTGGCTTGGATAAGAAGCCATTCATACCACATTCCAGTGCTTTCTTTTTGTCTTCGTCAAAAGCATTGGCAGTCATGGCAAGGATGGTAATTCCCGCCAGCGCCGGATCCCTAAGGGCACGGATCTGCTTCGTGGCCTCATATCCGTTCATTACCGGCATCTGCACATCCATCAGCACCAGATCATAATTACATGGCTTCGAATTCTTAACTTTCTCCACTGCCTCTGCTCCATTTTCTGCAGTATCAACCATGAAGCCATATTCGTTAAGGATCTCCACCGCAATTTCACGGTTCAGTTCATTGTCTTCCACAAGCAGTATGCACCTGCCTCTGAAATCTGAGCTTGTCTCAGGAAGAACGGGATTCTCCTGCTCAGCCTGATTCTGGCCGATAGCAGCCATCAGGGTATCTCTGATATCTGACATAAAAAGAGGCTTCGCACAGAATGCAGTCACCCCTGCAGCCCTGGCTTCCACTTCGATGTCTGACCAGTCATAAGCAGTCAGGATAATGATCGGCGTATCATCACCAAGACTGCGGATCTGTCTGGTGACCTCAATGCCATTCATATCCGGCAGACGCCAGTCAATAATATAAGCATGGAATGCATCCCCAAGCTCCATAGACTGCCTTGCACGCAGAACAGCCTCCTTACCGGAAAGTGTCCATTCCGAACGCATTCCAACCTTCACAAGCATCTTTGTCACACTGTCACAGGTATTAAAATCGTCATCTACAACCAGAGCCTTAAGGCCCTCCAGCTCTGCAATCTTCTCTATACGGTGATTCTCAGGCTGAGTCCGAAATGGCAGACGGACAATAAATTCTGTGCCTTTCCCCTGCTCTGTCCGGACCTCAATGGTACCACCCATCATATCCACAATATTCTTGGTGATGGCCATGCCAAGTCCTGTGCCCTGGGTTCTGCTCACAGTGGAAGTCCGCTCCCGCTCAAAAGGAGAAAAGATCTTCTGTACAAATTCCTGACTCATGCCGATTCCATTATCCTTTACCCGGATCTCGTATAGTTCACTGCCTTTTACTGTCCCTGGATACTGTTTCAGCCGGACAGATACAGTTCCGCCTGCAGGAGTAAACTTGATTGCATTGGACAGCAGATTCAGCAGCACCTGATTCAAACGTGTCTTGTCGCAATAGACATCCTCATTGGTAACATCCATTGCATCCATATAAAGCTCCAGCTGTTTCGCATGGATCTGCCCGCTAATGATGGTCTTCAGATCATGAAGCACATCCGACAGACTGACCTCCGTTTCTTCCAGATGGATCTTTCCACTCTCAATCCGGCTCATATCCAGGATATCATTGATCAGTGAAAGCAGATGTTTACTGGAGGAAAGGATTTTGCTCAGATAATCTCTGACTTTTTTCTGATTATCAATATTACTTACAGCCAGTGTGGTAAAGCCGATGATCGCATTCATTGGTGTCCGGATATCGTGAGACATATTGGAAAGGAAAGTACTCTTAGCCCTGTTTGCTGTCTCCGCCGCACGGACTGCCTCAGAAAGTGCCTGATTCATTTTCCAGTCAGCAGTACGGTCTGACATAACCAGGATGTATTTCTTTTTCCCATTTACCTCACTGCCCATTGCAATATTATGGAACCCGCGTTTTTCCCCTGTTTTCTGATGAACATATTCAAAATCCCATTCTCTTTGTTCATTCACCTGGATTTCCTCAAGATAATTTTCCTCCGGATTTTCATGTTCCTCTGGATGCAGTTTTCCCAGAACACGAATATCTTTGCGAATCTGTTCTACCGTAATACCAAGCAGTTTTTCCGCATTTGGGCTTATATAGTCTGCCTGATATGTTTTTGCATCCAGCATCAGAAAAACGTCATCCACATTCATTGACAGCTTTTGAAAAAGCTCGTCTCTGTACCGGATCTGTGTGTCCTTTCTTCTAAGGCTTATCCTGTTTTTTTGAATAATAAGGCCGATAAAAAAGGCGGCAATACAGAACAAAACCGCAGCCACAAGAAGCATTGTACTACGCTGCAGACTGTTCATACTGGCATTGACAATATCCGCCTGTACAAGTCCCAGAAATACCCAGTCCTGAATATCTGATTTTTCATAGACCAGATAATAGTTTCTTTCATCCAGATTTACCAGCATCGCATCGGTGCGTCCCGCTTTAAACTTCTCCGAAAGCTCATTGATCTCTTTTTCAGACATATTGGAATGCTCTCTCAGAACACCAAAGAAATTGTACACATTCCCCCATGACTCAGAAGAATGATCGACCACAACACGGCCATCCGGATGAACAACAAAGCTCTGGGCATTTCCATTGAAAGCAGAAATGTCCAGCACATCTACGATATCAGAGTTTTCATAGGCAATGGCAATTGCATCATATTCAAATCCCTGATAAATTCCATGGGCCCTGGGAGTAGCAAAAACAAGCAGCTGAGACTTTCCGGGAACTGCTGCATTCGCTATCACATCATTTCCCTGCCGGATCTCCTCTTCAATGTTTTCCTGTAATCCAAGGTACCCGGTTTCCCCTGTCGCCATCTTGTAATCCCCGTCAGCTGACAGAAAAAAGAAATCTAAGAATCCGGCATCTTCCTGCGCTTTCTTTATATAATTACGAATTTCGTCTTCGCTGGAGGTATTCTGCAGATTCTCACCCCACATATGAAGATAGGTCAGATTCTTATCTGTCAGTTCTCTCAGCATGTTATCAGACTGATGAAAAACTTCCGTCAGATGAGAAACACTTTCCTCATAAACAGTTTTCGATACAAATCCAAAATATCGGAAAACCATCAGAACAATTCCCAGTAAAACAGCTGTAAAGACAGCTATCTGGAATGGTTTTCCCATGACAGGTTTCTTTCTGCCTTTATTATGATTCTTAATATCCATTCTTCTCACCTCAGAGTCATGTAGTCTTCAGGCTCTGCAAGAATGGCATCACCATCTGAAACATATCCTGTCCAGGTGTCTTTCACAAAGGTATCTTCTCCATCAAACACAATATTCTCATCTGCCGGATAAGCTTCCATGTGTTTAGATATCGCAAGGCAGGTTACCGTGAAAGTATCCTCGTCCTGAACTTTTTTTCCATCTTTTGTAACTTTGCTCAATATGTAACCATCATCTGTTTCTTTGACTTCCACGGAAATGCCGCTGACCACAGGCAGAGAGCCTCGGTTAAACGGAATAAATCCGCCCTCATAGCCTTCTACAAAATTTTTGACTGTCTCTTTCAGTTCTGCTCCGCTCATCTTGCTGCTGTAAGCCGAAAGACTATTTGGCATGATCATGTCTCCCGCCATTTTTTCTGTATAGCCGGCTTTCAGCACGTTTCCCGTAAAGCTGTTTCCGGTTGCAATCAGCACATCTGTTCCATAAATGCCACGCAGAGTGTTTGCCATAACAGAATATGCTTCATTACCTCCACTGCTGTGGAAACGACTGGAATAAGCCTTCTGTGAATCCAATACTATTTTCTCGGAAGTGGATTTCTCCTCAAGGAGCTGGGCATTAAATGACTGATAAGCCTGCCCTGCATCATATTCTCCTGAAATCATCTTAGACACCACATCCTTGGACACAGAGAAAAAGTCATTTGACGCAATACGGATATACATATGGTTTTCCTCTATCACAGGTTTCACATCTTTCATATATTGTGTAAGATGGAGTTCCACATCCTGACTGTAGCTTAACAGATCCTGTCCATCACTAATGATCCGGTTCTGCGCATCCTCCGAAAGCATTGTGTCCAACACTTTCATTGCTTTCTTTCGACGTGTCTCATCCTGTGTCAGATCTCGGTTTAAAGCCACCTGGAAATATGGCGTAGTCATAATCCACTTTTCACCGTTCTCCTGAAAGAATGGAAAAAACGTTGTGTTGATGCCCTGATCCTGAAACATTTTTACACCGGCAGAGCTGCCAAAGTACATGGCAAGCTTGCCACTTTGATACATTTCAACTATGTCATCATAATTCATATCCAGATCATCCTGACTCAGACCGGTATCCTGAATAAACTGCTCCATACGTTCAAAAGCCTCCGGCCAGACTGTACTGTCCAGACCTTCTCTTTTTGTGTTATCCGGGTCACTGTAGGCAGTACGCCACTTACGTCCTTCCACAGAAGACAACTCTGATGCTGACAGCCCCTGCAGTGTCTCCATACAGGTATAATCATAATAATAGTCTGCAGTAAAGCCACGAATACCCACCTGGTCAAATGCCTGGCAGGCAGAGACAAAGCTTTCATAATCTGTCGGAAGAGGGATATCATACTTTTCAAAAAGGTCTTTGTTCACTACAAAGCCATGGGCATCTGCACACACCGGAAGCCAGTTTACGCTTCCATCCTCATTCATAAAATTGCTAAGGTATGTATCATAGACAGCGCCTGACGCATTGGTTGTGGAAAGATCCATCAGGCTGTCTTTCAAGGAACTTGCATCATGAAGTGAAAAGCGACAGCAGGTTATAATATCCGGCAATCCACCATTTTCATTCAGAAATCTGTAGAAATCAAGATCGTTGTTGCCTACAACAAATTCAACATTGATATCCGGGAGCTGTTTCTGGATGTATGGTGCATATTTTTCATACAGGCTTGTGCTCCATAAGTACACCGTGATTGTGTCTGCATCTTCTTTCTCTGCACTTTTACTGCCACATGCTGACAGTAGTGATACGGCTGTCACCATTGCCAAAAGTACAGCCAAAACTCTGTTCCATTTTATTTTTTTCATTACAAGTTCTCCTTCATTTGCCCTGTCAATATATCCAGCAATTCCTAATTTTTTATCACCCCACCAATCTATGAATTACTTTTATCAGTAATTCCATATCAACAGGCTTAGCAACATGTTCATCCATTCCTGCTTCTTTTGCTTTTATTCTGTCCTCCGTGAAGGCATTTGCTGTCATTGCAATGATCGGTATTGTCTTTGCATCCTCTCTGTTCAGAGACCTGATTGTCTTTGCAGCTTCATAACCATTCATTACCGGCATCATAATGTCCATAAGAATGACATCAAATTCACCGGGTTCACTTTTTCTGAACAGCTCAACCGCTTCCTGCCCATTCCATGCTTTGGTCACGTCAGCGCCCTCATTCTGAAGCATAAATTCAGCGATTTCCATATTCAGCTCATTATCTTCCGCCAGCAGAATATGCAATCCCTTTATAGATTTTTCGGATACCTCCTTCTGTTCTTCACGTTTATCCGCATCCGGATCTATTTTAAATGGAACCCGGATCACAAATGTCGTCCCTACGCCTTTTTCACTTTCAAAAGTAATGGTTCCACCCATTTTCTCGACCAGCTTCCTTGCAATGGCCATTCCCAGTCCGGTTCCGACAAACTTTGTGCGGCTTCCCGTATATTCCTGTGCAAATGGTTCAAAAATATGTTTCTGGAACTCCTCAGTCATTCCGATTCCTGTATCCCGGCAGATAAATTCCATTGTCGTCATTCCTGGCTGTTCGGATGGGATTTCCATGCAGCTAAGATAAATATGTCCATTTTCTCTGTTATATTTCACTGCATTGGACAGGATATTCATCATCACACGTTTTACATACCCCGGACTTCCAATAAGATCACGGTATATGATTTCTTTTTTCTCCCATACAATCCGGATATTCTGTTCTGCAGCAATCTGTTCAATTACAACAAGCACTTCCTCAGAAATTTTGCTCAGATTAAATGGACTCTCTTCCAGAACAACTTCACCCGACTCCAGCTTACTCATGTCCAGAACATCATTTACCAGTTCCAGCAACAGATTGGATGCCGCTTTAACCTTTGTTCTGTATTCCTTCTGCTTCTCCATATCATCTGCATAATGGTCTGCCATATTAATCAAACCGTAGATTCCATTAATCGGAGTCCTGATATCGTGGCTCATACGATGAAGGAACTCTGTTTTTGCCTCATTGGCGGCTTCTGCCTTTTTTGCTGCTGTCAGAAGTTCTGCTTTATATTTTTCATCTTTTTCAAATTCTTGTTTCCGGTGCGCCAGATTGGTTCTGTATGTCCAGAACCAGAATATGCCGAACATCAGAAAATAAAGAAAAATAACACCTATAACACTTAATGGAAGATTACAAAACACTTCCGTATCCGGAAGATATGCGTAGATATAATAATCACGCTGTTTCAGCATGATTCCATAACATCCAATTCCTTCCTTCCTAAAATGATAGATATGCTGACTGTCTGTATGCTTTTTCATTGCCTGAACAACTTCGTTGTCGGCTGTATTCTGTCCCAACAGGCTCTCATTATTGCTGGCAACAACGATTCCGTCGTCTGCAACGATAATCGTTCCATCTTTCTGGATGCTATAACCATTTAAAAGCCCCTGTATCGTCAGTGTATAGTTTCTGGCAAATTCAGGAGATGTGTAGTAATAGATTGCAACGATACCCAGTGCATCTTTTCTGGCACAGGCTGCAATGTCAATAAAGGATCCATCTTCCCTGGTAAACCGTTCCGAATAGCTTCTTTCTTCATATCCGGCAAAATTCATGATAATTTCTTTTTGCAGATACTCCGTAATCTCATTAGCCAGAGACTCATCCGTGCTGTATTCACAGTCCGTCTTTCCTTCTGCATCCAGTACAATGATACCATCCACCCATAGAGTCTGCAGGTTTTCCTTCAGGAAATCCCGGCTTAGCTGACCGCCGTTTTCTATTTCCATTTTAATATTTGTACTCATCTGTCTAGCACTTTCAATGGCACGGAGGAGGCTTTTTGATTCCGAAGATTCATTAAAATGGGTGTAGGTGGAGCACTGCACTTTCACATAGTTTACAATCTCCACCATTCTTTTCTCTGCTTCGGCTTTTTCTGCGTGGAAGAAATAAAACAGAGAGGCTACAGCCACACAGACTCCAATCAGACCGCCGAACAGCTGGATCCGTTTTTCTTTTTTCTTTCTCTTAATATCCAAGATCATCCACCTCCAGATACTTCTGGGGATCATCCAGATATTTTTCAATGATTTTCAGAGATGTGCCATCCTGACGCATTTCTTCCAGCGTCTGGCTCATCTGCTCACAGATTCCTCTGTCATCCTCTTTTGCAAAAGCAACACCTATTCCAGTGATCATCAAAGGTTCTTCCAGGATACGAAAGCTTGCGTCATAATCCTTCATATACTGGACAACAGATTCCTCGTGTGCTGCAACTGCATCTACATATCCTTTTCCCAGAAATGTATAGATCAGCTCCCTGTGTCCCAGGCTGATCAGATTGCCCAGCTTTGGGATTCTCTCATCCGTTCGGTTCAGAAAGATACCTTCCGGTTTGGTTGTGGACTGAACAGCCAGGTTCTTACCCTCCAGATCACTCAGTTTATAGATATCACTATTCTCATTTACAGCAACCACCTGACGGCTTGCTACATATGGTCCCGCCCAGCGGTAATCATCAAGACGCCCTTCCATGGAAAAGCAGCCCATGATACAGTCAATCTCTCCGCTCTCCACCAGTTCTTTTTTCTTCTCCCAGTTGATCCGGACAACGTCCACCTGATATCCCATTCTTTTGA
Source organism: Blautia sp. AF14-40 (assembly GCF_003479665.1). Classification (NCBI taxonomy): domain Bacteria; kingdom Bacillati; phylum Bacillota; class Clostridia; order Lachnospirales; family Lachnospiraceae; genus Blautia; species Blautia sp. AF14-40. The sequence goes on along the minus strand of NZ_QUHK01000029.1, from coordinate 25,484 downwards.
AAGCTTCTGTAGCCAGTTCTACATCGATTCCCGTCGGTACACCATCCTCATTCAGATAATTGTATGGTGGATAGTTGTCACTGCCGAGGGTAATAACAGGCCTTTCGGTTTCTTCTTTCGTGTTATCTGTGTTTTTACACCCTGCCAGGGTGACTGCTAAAATTCCCGCAAGCAGAATGCCTGCAATCACTCTTTTTCCTTTCATTTTCTGTCCATCCCTAACTATCCTTTTTGATTCTTCTATGTCCGGTTACTTTCCATTCGTCACTGTACAGTGACCTGCGGTTCGGTACCCCCCCCCGCCGGATTTTATGCTTCTAATCGTCTTTTCCAGCACCTTCATCTCAACCGGTTTTGAAACATGTGCATTCATGCCAGCCGTAAGGGAATGCTGAATGTCTTCTGAGAATGCATTGGCAGTCATGGCAATAATCGGTATCGTCTTTGCCAGTTCATGGGAACTTCTGCGGATTGCCCTCGTCGCCTCATAGCCATTCATAACAGGCATCTGCACATCCATCAGGATCATGTCATAATCACCTGGAGCAGACTGTTCAAATGCTTTCAAAATCTCTTCGCCATTTTCACAGATGGTACATTCCGCACCTTCAATCTTTAACAGTTCCGTCAGGATCTCCGCGTTCAGCTCATTATCCTCTGCACACAGGAATCTCATTCCTTGAAGGATATTACCATCCTGTTTATCTGTTTCTTCTTGTGCCGCCAGAGCAACTGTTCTATCCTCTGCAATTTTCAGATCCATGAGAACCTCAAAACAGCTTCCCTGTCCCAATTCACTCTCCACATCAATGGTACCTCCCATTGCCTCAACCAGATTCTTAGTAATCGCCATTCCAAGTCCGGTTCCCTGTATTTTATTTGTAATGGAACTTTCCGCACGGGTAAACGCATCAAAAATTGTATCCTTGAAATCTGCCGACATTCCCATACCATTATCGCTAACTAAGAAACGGTACTTTGCATAGACAGATGACTTTGTCTCACATTCTTCTACAAAGAACTGAATTTCCCCACCTTCCTGGGTATACTTCACTGCATTGGAAAGCAGGTTGCTGAAAATCTGTATCAGGTGAACCTGATCCCCATTCACCCACTCATGCTGAATATTTTCTTTTATGATTGTAAGGGTCTGCTGCTTTTCATATATTTGAGTATGAAATATAGTGTTAAGTTCCTGTACAAGATCCAGAATAGAAAAGTCAGAATATTTGAAGACTGTTTTTCCTGCCTCAATCTTGCTCATATCCAGAACGTCATTGATAATTCCCAACAGATGCTGCGATGAAATATCTATTTTATCTGCATACTCTATAACTTTTGCTTTATTACCTGCATCATGTCTGATCAAAGATGTGATACCAATGATTGCATTCATAGGAGTACGAATATCATGTGACATATTAGACAGGAAATCCGTTTTCGCCTTATTTGCATTTTCAGCTGTCTGTAAAGCCTCTGTTGCAACGTTCTTTGCCTTTTTCAGTTTTTGATTGACTACTTCCATTTCCTTCATTGTTTGCAAATGAAGTTCATTATTTCTTTTTTCATATTCTGCTCTTTGATCTGCAAGACTAAGTCTGGAAATACTGTAGAATAATCCGGCAAAAAGTAAAAGTATAAAACCTGCCATGAGTATTGTTGTAAACAACACCGTTTTCTGGTAATCCATCAGCACATTGTCCACAACTCCCTTTGCCACAATGCACACCAAAATGGTGTTGTTGCTTTCTATCGGGCAATACCCCATATAATAGGGGTTCTGTTTTCCCAAAAGTGCAACTCCGGATTCTCTGTTATCAAATTTCTTTTTGAACAAATCCGCCTCTTCTTCTGTAATAGCCTGTTGCCCTTTTAAATGTTTTAGCAAAGAATAATTACGCAGGTATTTATCACCACTCTGGTTCGTATACGTAATATTTCCGTCATCATCCAGCATGAACAAATAGGCTTTCCCATCATAACCTTTCAGTTTTAACATGGAATCCAGTTTCGAATGATCATACACAGTTCCAATTGCCGTATAAGTTTCTCCATTGATCGTGTATTCCTGACATGGAATCGCAACCAGATAACCGTCTTTTTTCTTCTGATCATAATCAAGACGCACCAGTTTTCCAATATTGTATCCGTTCTTTAAGTCCAGCAGAAGTTTACTTGGCATATCAATCCGCATTTTTGTTCCACCTGCTGATATTGCCTGACCATTTTCCTGAAGGAATATAAGAGTACTTTCCGATTCTTTTTCCCATGCTTCAAAGAAATTTTTGTTCGTATCCGTTTCAAGAGACAGTTCCCTCTCATGAAGTAAGAATTCCTCAACCAACTGCAGCTGGCTGTAGTATCCACTCACCTGAAGATCATAGGTCTGCTGTATCTGTTCAACAACAGCTCCCATACTGCTTTTTCCATTTTCGCTGATATACTTATTAGACTTACTTATAAGATACTTGATACAAACTAAGCTTAAAAGAATCATAAGTAGTATAAGCAACAGCCTTGTTATTTTTTTTCTTTTATTTACCGCTTGTTCTATCTCCACTTTTACTGTTCAACCTCTATATAGTCTTCCGGTGCTGACGGCTGCTGTCCTTTTGACATTGCTTCGATCCATGCACTTGATAATGTTGTATCTTTAAGCTGCTCAATCTCACATTTCGGATTTATTTTTTTCAAAACGGACATTGTGGTGTCTGTAAGAAGAATCGAGTATTCCTTTTCTTTGTCTATTTTCTTATCATTAACTGTTAAGTCCTTTAACGAAAATCCACTTTCCTCTTGATTGACGATCATTTTCATACCGGATGCAATTGGTAATTCGTATTTATTGGTTACGTAAAAATTCTCATCCGCATCGGCGAGATAATTTTCCACGAGTTCACAAACCTGTTTACCATTGATTTTTGTAAAATATAATGCTGTATCTGAACTCTTCGCTGTCATCATGCCAACCCGGCTGCTGGTGCATTCTCCTTTGTACATAGAGGAAGTGAAATAATAATATGGTGCCAGAGCCAGCTGTGCATCATTTTCTTCTCTGATCGTAGTTAAAATGGAAGATGCTGCATCACGGCCACTTCTATCGTTCAGTGAAATGGAATATTCATTTTCAAAATTCATCATTGCTTTTTCTTCTGGATCTTTACGATTCATTACACTGCGAAAAGTATCATAAGCCTGTGTTTCATCCATTTCCCCTGACAGTAATCCGTGAACAGCCTCAAGACTTGCATCAAATGATTTTTGGGCGGAATATCGGATATAAACAGCATTATGATTAATTTCCTCTTCCAGTCCAGGCACATCCTGCATCATGGTTGGAACATCTGTATTCAATGAAATAACACCGCTTCCATCCGCAATCAGCTTTTGCCCCTCTTCTGAAATCATACAATCCAGCACATCCAGCGCAGTATCCAGTTTCTCCCGGTCTTTTTCCAGGTTTTTGTTAAATGCAATGTTTAAGGACGGAGTCATGTACACATAGGATTCATCCGATGTCTGTGAAAAGTAAGGAATACGGGTCAGCTCCGCATCCATCTGTTTCTGCAGCTGCTGCATAACCGTCGGATGTCCATGAAACATTGCTGATTTTCCCTCGACAAACATCTGGATTCCTGTATCGACGTCAATATTGATATCTTCTTTACCAAAGTGCGAGTCCTTAAGAAACTGACTGGTTTCTAAAAAAATACGTTTCCATAATGTATCATCAAACTTCACTTCATCCGCTGCAGTCTCTGCACCGTTTCGCCATTCAATACCATCCAGGCTTGTAAACTCACCGATTGCCGCCGCCTGGATGATTTCATTATTAGACCAGTCTTCCCCAAGATCCATGGAATACGGTTTTATGCCATTATCATAAAACTGCTGACATGCCTGTACATATTCCTCATAATTTTCTGGAATCTTTACGCCATACTGATCAAACAGTGTTTTGTTGGCAATGATCGTCTGCGGAATACCACAGATTGGCAGCCACTGGATTTCATCCTCCTCATTCTTATAATATTGCACCGCATAAGAATAATACTTGGAAACAACATCATAAGAAGCAAAATCCATAAGATAAGGCTGTAAGTCCTGTGCATCTGTTCCAGAAAATCGACGTACTGTTATAATATCCGGTAATTCATCATGTTCTTTAAAATAACTGTATAGATCGGTATCATTGTTACCTATAATAAATTCAATATCCTGATCTGGAAACTGTTCATGGATATAGGGCGCAATATTTTTCATCAAACGATTTTCCCACAGATAAACGGTAAGATGATCATCGTTTTTAGATACTTCTTTCTTTGACTGTCCACATCCAGACAAGACAGCAGTTGCTACAAGTACACCTGACACCACTGCTATCAGACAACGTTTTGCCTTATTCATACTCTCACTTTCCTCATTCTTTCCTGATAAAATCATTATTGTTACGTCTGTGAAATAACACCGTAAAAAAGCACCGTCAGACAGACAGTGCACCTCATTTTATGCAACTGGCTGCCATTTTACAGGCCCTGTAGCTTTGCGTCCCAGACTTTCATCTGGTTTGCCAATTTCCTTATTATAGCTTTAATCTTATGCAAAAAACTGATTTTATTATACTTTAGTGTTCTACTATACACAAGAAAAAAATTAACATTTTAACGTTCAAAAACAAAAAAAGAACAGCCGATACATATACTCGAACTGTTCTCCTATTAAGTACGTTACATTATTTTACAATAAAACTTCCAGAAATATGATATCTATCATATTTTCTGGAAGTCCTGTCTTTGAGCAAGTGGCTAACTCGGTTAAAAAAGCTTTCAATCCTTGTTTCAATCCCTCTGAGTTCATCATACAATCTGTCGTTTCACCCCTTATTTTCTGACATTTCTGTGGAAATATACTTTTTTCTTCCTCCTTCATTGCGAATCTTTCCGGGAAATGCTATAATAGCCAAAGTTGAAAGCGCGAAATCCGAAGCATTTGCAAGCTGCTCCGGAAAAAAAGACCATCCCCCGGACAAAAAGAGAGGGGATATGTCCATCCTACGGGACATAAGAAAGGAGTTATTCTATGCCTTATGATGACGTACAAAAATTTTCAGAGGCAGCCGTAAACAAAGCAAGGCTGCTGAAAGAACACCCGGGGAAATACTTTCTCCGTGCAGTCATGGCCGGTTTCTTTATCGTGGTTGCCATGATTTTCTCCAACGTGGTAGGCAATACGTTCCAGAGTACAGATCCTGCCTGGGGAAAACTGCTTGGCGGTATTGTGTTTGCCATTGCGGTTCTGCTGATCGTTTTTATCGGTGCAGAGCTTTTCACCGGAAACAATCTTGTTATGGCATTTGGGGCCTATGACAAAAAAGTCTCCTGGGCACAGGTTGGAAAAGTATGGCTGGTAAGCTACATCGGAAACTTTGTCGGATGCCTGATTCTCTCCGTAATTTTCGTACTGGCAGGTGCTTCCGGTACTGCCGATTATTACGCAGGATTTATTGGAAATAAACTTTCCATTCCTGCCGGAGAAATGTTTTTCCGTGCCATTCTCTGCAACTTCTTCGTCTGCCTTGCCGTTGCCTGCGGCATGAAATGCAAAAATGAAGTTGCCAAATTTTTCATGATTATACTTTGCATCACCGGATTCGTTGTTGCCGGTTTTGAACACTGCGTTGCCAATATGGCCACCTTTGTTACCGCTGCACTTCTGGTCCCAGGCGGCATTTCTCTGACTGCCGCATTGAAAAGTATGGTCATTGTAACTATAGGAAACGCAATAGGAGGCGGTGTGCTCCTTGCCTGGCCGCTTCGAATGATGAGTGCAGATAAATGACAAAATCTTTATACATTGCGGAAAAACCGAGCGTTGCTCAGGAGTTCGCAAAAGCGTTAAAACAGAATATGCAGCGCAGGGATGGATACTTAGAGTCGGATCAGTCCGTCGTAACCTGGTGCGTCGGTCACCTGGTTACGATGAGCTATCCGGAAAAATATGATCCTGCGTTAAAAAGGTGGAGTCTCGAGACCCTGCCTTTTTTGCCTGAAAACTTCAAATATGAAATTATCCCGGAAGTAAAAAAGCAGTTCACCATTGTGAGTAACCTGCTCCACCGGGAGGATATTGAAACCATTTATGTCTGTACCGACTCCGGGCGTGAGGGAGAATACATCTATCGTCTCGTCGCGCAGATGGCCGGTATCAAAGACAAGAAACAGAAGCGTGTCTGGATCGACTCGCAGACAGAAGAAGAAATCCTGCGCGGTATCCGCGAAGCGAAGGACGAAAGTGAATACGACAATCTTTCGGCATCCGCTTATCTCCGCGCCAAAGAAGATTACCTGATGGGCATTAACTTTTCCCGTCTTCTCTCGCTCAAATACGGAAGCGCTGTCGCATCGTATCTCGGCACTAAATATCAGTCTATTTCCGTCGGCCGTGTTATGACATGTGTGCTCGGCATGGTCGTACGCCGGGAGCGCGAAATCCGCAGCTTTGTGAAAACACCATTCTACCGTGTCATCGCCGGTCTTTCCTTAAATGGACGCAATTTTGAGGGGGAATGGCGCGCCGTAAAAGGCAGCCGCTACTTCAACTCTCCGCTTCTCTATAAGGAGAACGGCTTCCAGAAAAAAGAGGACGCACAGAAACTGATCGAGGAATTAAGCATGCAGAATCCTCTGATCCCGCATGTCCTGAAAATGGAGCGAAAAAAGGAAAATAAAAATGCGCCACTGCTTTACAACCTTGCGGAGCTGCAAAACGACTGTGCCCGCTTTTTCAAAATCAGTCCGGATGAAACGCTGAAAGTTGTTCAGGAGCTTTACGAGAAAAAGCTGGTTACCTATCCGCGAACCGATGCCCGTGTGCTTTCTTCTGCCGTTGCCAGGGAAATCAGCAAAAACCTGCGCGGCCTGCAGCAGTACGGTATCTGCAGCGGCCTTGCAAATGAAATTTCGCAGGGCGAAAGCTGGAAAAAGATTGGTTCCACCCGCTATACAAACGATAAACAGATTACCGATCACTATGCGATCATTCCGACCGGACAGGGCCTTAACAATCTGCGGAACCTCTCGGAACTCTCCGCAAAAGTTTATGAGACGATTGTCCGCCGTTTTCTCGGTATCTTCTATCCGCCGGCGGTCTATCAGAAAGTTGCTCTTGTCACCGAAATCGGCGGCGAGCAGTTTTTCTCCAACTTCCGTGTTCTCGTGCAGGAGGGCTATTTAAAAGTCATGCAGTATTCTTTCTTCCGTAAGAAAGAGGAGGACGACGAGGGCAGAAAGGAGGACGAGACGACTTGCGATCCCTCTTTTCTTGCAGCGCTGTCCCAGCTGCAGAAAGGCAGCGAGCTGAATCTTCTCGGCCTTTCTATCAAAGAAGGAGAAACCTCTCCGCCAAAACGCTACACCTCCGGTTCGATGATCCTTGCAATGGAAAATGCCGGACAGCTCATTGAAGACGAGGAGCTGCGCGAACAGATTAAGGGAAGCGGCATCGGAACGAGTGCGACGCGTGCTGAGATTCTGAAAAAGCTTGTCTTTATCAAATATCTTGCTCTGAACAAAAAGACGCAGGTTATCACCCCGACACAGCTTGGCGAAATGATCTACGACGTCGTACACCAGTCGATCCGCCCGCTTCTGAATCCGGAGCTGACGGCAAGCTGGGAAAAGGGACTTACCTATGTAGCGGAAGGCTCCATTACCTCCGAGGAATATATGGGAAAACTGGAAAACTTTGTGACACGCCACACGGTAAATGTGAAGCAGATGCGGAATCAGTTCCAGCTAAAGAGCAGCTTTGATGCGTCCGCGCCGTATTACAAAAAAGCCTCTTCCACGCGCTCCCGTACCGGGAAACGTACCGCTGCAGAAGATTCCTCTGCAAAGTCCTATTCCACCGCCAGAAAAAAGGGCACACAGAACTCCTGAAATGTGGTAAGATAAACAGGAACTAAAACAAGAAAGGATGAATCACGCATGAAAGATGCAACCATTTCTGAACTTTATGATTTAACCCAGACCATTGCCGCAAAAATCTTTGAAGGCAAAACGTATCCATGGGAAGTGCTTCCGCTCATTAAAGATTTTATTCTTGAACTCGGCGAAACACTCGATCCGGCAGAATACGAAAACCGCGGCGAAAATGTCTGGATCGCAAAAGATGCCGTGATCGCACCGACCGCTTCCATTAACGGCCCATGCATCATTGGAAAAGGCGCTGAGATCCGTCAGTGTGCCTTTATCCGCGGAAACGCCATCGTCGGCGAAGGCGCTGTCGTTGGAAACTCCACCGAACTGAAAAATGTCATTCTCTTTAATAAAGTACAGGTTCCGCATTACAACTATGTCGGCGACTCTGTTCTTGGATACAAAGCCCATATGGGTGCCGGTTCCATTACTTCCAATGTAAAATCCGATAAGAAGCTCGTTGTTGTCAAAGGCGCAGATGAACAGATCGAAACCGGACTGAAAAAATTCGGTGCGATGCTCGGCGATGAAGTTGAGGTCGGCTGTAACAGCGTATTGAACCCGGGAACGGTTGTCGGAAGAAATTCCAACATTTATCCACTCTCCTGTGTTCGCGGTGTGATCCCGTCAGGTCATATTTTTAAGAATGCGAAAGAAATTGTCAAAAAAATCTGATAATTAAAAAAATTCTCTTTTATCGAGAGAAAACCAAACCGATTGATTTAAAAGACCGCCGGAAATTTTATCGTTTTCCGGTGGTCTTTGCAATTTTTTATCAAAATATGCTGGACGAATGACCAATTTTGTGAGACAATAACCATAGGTCTGTGAACAGGCTGGAAACAGTCCGTTCGAAAGACAAAAGCTCAAATAAGTACATATTTGAAAGGAGTTTAACAATGACTTATTCACACGAAGTAGAAATGATGTGTCCGGTTGCCCAGGGCGTGCATCACGGTGCAGCTCCGATTCCGGAGGAAGCAAAATGGGTAAAAGCAAAAGAAATCAAAGACATTTCCGGATTCACTCACGGTATTGGCTGGTGCGCACCGCAGCAGGGTACCTGCAAGCTGACTCTGAACGTAAAAGAGGGCGTTATCCAGGAAGCTCTCGTTGAGACCATCGGATGTTCAGGAATGACTCATTCTGCAGCTATGGCATCTGAGATTCTGCCAGGACTTACCATCCTTGAGGCACTGAATACTGACCTTGTGTGTGATGCTATCAATACTGCTATGAGAGAGCTCTTCCTGCAGATCGTTTACGGAAGAAGCCAGAGTGCATTCTCCGAGGACGGACTGGTTGTAGGCGCAGGCCTGGAAGACCTTGGTAAAGGACTTCGTTCCCAGGTTGGTACCATGTACGGAACTCTTGCAAAAGGACCTCGTTACCTGGAGATGACCGACGGTTATGTAACAGGTATCGCTCTGGATGCAGATGATGAGATTATCGGTTACAAATTCATCAACTTCGGAAAGATGATGGACTTCATCAAAGCCGGCGATGATGCAAACACAGCTTTCGAAAAAGCAAGCGGACAGTACGGACGTGTTGCTGATGCTGTTAAGATCGTTGACCCGAGAAAAGAGTAATCAGATAATTTAGGAGGATAGGAAAATGGCTTTATTTGAATCATATGAAAGAAGAGAGAAACAGATTCTGGCTAAGCTTGCTGAGTACGGAATCAACTCCATCGAAGAAGCTGCAGAAGTTACAAAAGCTGCTGGCCTTGATGTATACAAAATGATCGAAGGCATTCAGCCAATCTGCTTCGAGAATGCAAAATGGGCTTACACTGTAGGCGCAGCAATCGCAATCAAAAAAGGATGCCGCAAAGCTTCTGAAGCTGCTGCAGCAATCGGTGAGGGACTTCAGTCCTTCTGTATCCCGGGTTCTGTAGCAGATCAGCGTAAAGTTGGTCTTGGCCATGGTAACCTTGGTAAAATGCTTCTGGAAGAGGACACCGAGTGCTTCGCATTCCTGGCTGGACATGAGTCCTTCGCAGCTGCTGAGGGTGCTATCGGTATCGCTGAAAAAGCAAACAAAGTACGTCAGAAACCTCTGCGTGTTATCCTGAACGGTCTTGGAAAAGACGCTGCTCAGATCATCGCTCGTATCAACGGCTTTACTTATGTAGAGACTGAGTATGACTACTACACCGGAGAACTGAAAGAAGTATTCAGAAAAGCATACTCCGATGGACCGCGTGCGAAAGTTAACTGCTACGGCGCTAACGACGTTCGCGAAGGCGTTGCTATCATGTGGAAAGAGAACGTTGACGTTTCCATCACCGGAAACTCCACCAACCCGACTCGTTTCCAGCATCCAGTTGCAGGTACCTACAAAAAAGAGCGTATCGAAGCTGGTAAAAAATACTTCTCCGTTGCTTCCGGCGGTGGTACAGGACGTACTCTTCACCCGGACAACATGGCAGCAGGTCCTGCTTCCTACGGTATGACCGATACTATGGGACGTATGCATTCTGACGCTCAGTTTGCAGGTTCTTCTTCTGTACCGGCTCACGTAGAAATGATGGGTCTGATCGGCGCAGGAAACAACCCAATGGTTGGTATGACTGTTGCTGTAGCTGTTGCTGTTGAAGAGGCAGCAAAAGCTGGCAAATTCTAAGATTAGCCAAACCTTGCGTAAATAAAATTATTTGAGCAAAAAAGAAGCGCCGCGGGAATTTTCCCGTATGGCGCTTCTTTTTTGCTGCTTTCGATATCCTGCAAAGTTGGGCGTGCAGATTGCAGGAACGATGTTTCAAACACATGCTATATTCTTTTGATCCATGCACAAAAAACGCCTCTGAACCCAAAACGTTTCAGAGGCGTTTTTTATATCATTCTAAGCATTATTTTGCAGCGATAAACTTCTTTGCAACCAGTGTCTCTGCACAAAGTACTGCTCCGCCTGCTGCGCCGCGGACCGTGTTGTGGGACAGACCTACGAATTTCCAGTCGTAGATGGAATCCTCTCTTAAACGGCCTACGTTGATTCCCATACCGTTCTCGTAGTTGACATCCAGTGTTACCTGCGGACGGTTATCTTCTGTCATGTAACGGATGAACTGTTTCGGTGCGCTTGGCAGATTCAGCTCCTGCGGAAGGCCTTTGAAGTTCTCCAGTTTTTCGATCAGCTGCTCTTTCGTCGGTTTCTTGCGGAATTTTACGAAAACAGCTGCGGTGTGTCCGTTTAATACCGGAACACGGATACACTGACAGGTGATCTTCGGCTCAGTTGCTTTTACGATCACGCCGTTTTCAATTTTACCCCAGATACGAAGCGGCTCCTGCTCGCTCTTCTCTTCTTCTCCGCCGATGAACGGGATGATGTTGCCTTCCATCTCCGGCCAGTCTTTGAAGGTTTTTCCTGCTCCGGAAATTGCCTGGTATGTGGTTGCAACCACTTCATATGGCTCGAACTCTTTCCATGCCGTTAATACCGGTGCATAGCTCTGGATTGAACAGTTCGGTTTTACAGCGATAAAGCCTCTCTTGGTTCCCAGACGTTTTTTCTGAAACTCGATAACATCGAAGTGCTCCGGGTTGATTTCCGGAACTACCATCGGAACATCCGGTGTCCAGCGGTGTGCGCTGTTGTTGGAAACAACCGGTGTCTCGGTCTTTGCATATGCTTCTTCAATCGCTTTGATCTCATCTTTCGACATATCAACAGCGGAAAATACAAAATCTACGGTAGATGCCACATGCTCTACATCATTTACATTCATCACAACGAGCTTTTTCACTGCTTCCGGCATTGGAGTATCCATTTTCCAGCGTCCGCCGACTGCTTCCTCATATGTTTTTCCGGCACTTCTCGGACTTGCTGCCAGGGTCACAACTTCAAACCACGGATGGTTCTCCAGCAGAGAAATAAATCTCTGTCCTACCATACCGGTTGCTCCTAAAATTCCTACTCTCAATTTCTGCTCCATTGGTTTCATCTCCTTGTTCTTCTGTGGCGTACATTTGTGCGTCTCATGTCATACTATACCAATTTTTTCAAAATTGCAACTGTTTTTTCAATTTTCCTGTAAATATTTTTTATTCTGCTCGATGACAGCCTGCATCGCATCTGCTCCCGGCGCACCGATCGTGTTGCGTCGTTCTACGCAGTTCTTCATGCTGATGGCATCATAAATATCATCCTCGAAGACCGGGCTGATCGCTTTGTACTCTTCGAGTTTCATATCATCAAGGGAGATTCCTTTGTCAATGCAGTACAGAACGAGACGGCCGACAATGCCATGTGCATCGCGGAACGGAACGCCTTTTCCAACAAGGTAATCAGCTGCGTCCGTTGCATTCGTGAAACCGTTCTTTGCACTGTTCTCCATGCGGTCTTTTTTGAAGTACATGGTAGAAAGCATGCCATTGAACAGAGCCAGGCATCCTTTTACGGTGTCGATGGCATCGAAGGTCAGCTCTTTATCCTCCTGCATATCTTTGTTGTACGCCAGCGGGATTCCCTTCATAGTGGTGAGCATTGACATCAGAGCTGCGTAAACGCGGCCTGTTTTTCCTCGAACAAGCTCTGCGATATCCGGATTCTTTTTCTGCGGCATGATACTGCTTCCGGTGCTGTATGCGTCGTCGATGTCCACAAACTGGTACTCATTGGTATTCCAGATGATAATCTCCTCGGAGAAGCGGGAAAGATGCATCATAATCGTAGAAAGAGCACTGAGGAGCTCAATGACATAGTCACGGTCGGATACGGAATCCATGCTGTTTAAGGTCGGGCCGTCAAAGCCGAGCAGCTCTGCTGTGTAAGCGCGGTCCAACGGATACGTCGTTCCAGCCAGCGCACCGGAACCGAGCGGACAGTAATTCATTCTCTTGTAGATGTCTGCAAGGCGGCCTCTGTCGCGGCGGAACATTTCAAAATATGCGCCCATGTGATGTGCCAGTGTGATCGGCTGTGCTTTCTGCAGATGGGTGAATCCCGGCATATAGGTGTGAATGTTCTCTTCCATGATTTTTTCAAGTGTTACCAGCACCTCTTTGACGAGTGCATCAATCTCGGTGATCTCATCGCGGACATAAAGTTTCATATCGAGGGCTACCTGGTCATTGCGGCTTCTTCCGGTGTGCAGCTTCTTTCCGGCGTCTCCGATGCGGTCGATCAGGTTTGCCTCCACGAAGCTGTGGATATCCTCATATTCGCTGGTGATTTCCAGTTTTCCGCTCTCCACATCGGCAAGAATCCCCTCCAGTCCTGCAAGAATCTGGTCTCTCTCCTCTTCTGTCAGGATGCCCTGTTTTGCCAGCATCTTTACATGTGCCATGCTGCCTTTGATGTCCTGTTTATAGAATTTCTGATCAAAGCTGATGGATGCATTAAAATTATACACTAACTTGTCGGTCTCTTTTGTGAACCGTCCGCCCCATAACTGTGCCATTTTCATTCCTCTTTTCCTGTAAGTTTTTTAAATTATCATGCATTATTATACAAGCATCCAACCTTCCTTTGCAAGTCAAATCACCTACTTTCCCGAATTTCGGCGTTTTGTGTAGTTTTTTTCCAGCCAGCCCAAGATGCCGTACAATCCTGCCGCAACGAGGCAGAGAATCAGGATGGACAGGATTACCCAGTCAAGTCTGAACAGATTTGCCCACCTTTTTGCGGCAGAGACGCTCGTCAGCCGCCCGATTTGCCGCTATCCAGAGCTCTTCAGAGACGATAGCAGGAATTTTCCCCGCATAGACGTACTGCCCGCCCGGCGGTGTAGGGAGCGTTTTTCCGGTGTTAAAATCGTAATGCTTCCTGTTCATGACTACGGTGCCTTTATTCATGGGATTCCGCACCATGCGGATAATGTCTGTTCCAGAGAATGGTTTTCCGGCGCGGCTGCGGACGCCCTCCGCTGCCAGAACCGCCGCAATTTTCCGTCCGCCGAGACCGTCTGCACAGAGTTCGTACATACGGCGCTTCACTGCGGCCTCCTCCGGGATGATCTCAATCGCTCCGTCTGCCGTCCGCCGGTAACCATAACTTTTTGAGGTCAGCACCGGCTTTCCATTATTCTGCTGCCGTTTCTGGTGCGCCAGATTCATCTTCTTGCTCAGCTCCCGGCTGTACTCCTCCGCCAGAATCGCCTTAATGCCGGTCAGAAGCGCGTCTTCCGGCGAATAGAATGTGTTCTCCAGATAAAAATACAGCCGCTTTCCGGCGCAGTTTAAGCGGTCTGCGAACAGATACCAGTCCCGCGTGTTCCGCATCAGGCGGTCCTGCGACTTGATTACGACGACATCAAACCTGTTCTGCTCGAGATCCTCGTACAGGCGGTTATATTCCCATCTGCCCTTCCGGCTCGTACCGGAGCGGCTCTCCACGTAGGCATCCACAAGCCTCCATCCTCTTGCCCGGATTGCCTCTTCCGCCTCCGCCGCCTGCCTTACCAGCGCATCCTTCTGATTTTCCTCCTCGGTGCTGCACCTTGCATAATAAACCGCACGCAGCTTCTCCTCTTCCATCTCCTGTCTCACTTTCCAGATGCTTCTCTTTACTATATAGAAAAAAGGACCGGAAAGTTCCGACCCTCTTTTTGTAATTTCTTTTACGGATTGCACCGTCCGCACGGCTCATAGCCTTCGGCGATCAGGTCCTCGCGCGGTCCCTGATATGTCGCCTTGTTTTCATCCTTAATCGAGCTGACGCTGGAGCATGACGGCAGGTGGAATTTCATGCTGGATGTGTTCATGACATATTCCTGCTGATCCGTCATCGTTCCGCTGCTTTCGCTTAACGTGCTGTCTCCCGTTGCATAATTAATTGAGATGCCCGGCTGATTGTTGTATGCGAAGATATGGAAGGAAATGCCCTCGCCGTCATCTTCCATGGAAAGTGCCTCCATCTCCACACCGTCCGCTACAAGGTTGTCCCCGATAAAAATTGGTGTAACGCGGTACAGCACATGGTTTCCGGTCTCTTTGACGTAGTCGGCAACCATGTTTTCAAACGGCAGCATGCCCTCGACATTCAGATAACGTGTTCCAGTGATCAGATTCTTCTCGTTTGCATTCTCACCGGTCAGCTGGTATCCGATCAGATGGCAGCGGTTGTACAGATATTTACCTTCCACCTGATCGTATTTTACCGTATGCCAGCCCGTCGGCTTTACCTGGCCGATCGCGCCGCGCTTCTCCGTCGGCATCAGATCCTGGCCGATATTCGCCTCTGCCACGCCGCACCGTCCCAGGCTGTCCAGATCGCTGTAATGCTCGTACGACTCGGTCGTCTTTTCCTCATCGGTAAAATCCGGCTCATTTCCGTTTAAAACGACATACGGTTCACCGGAAAACTCCGGAACATCAAGAACTGAAACGGCCGTCGGTGCCTGATCGGTAATCAGGGATTCTGTCATCGTATAAGCGGCCGTAACCTCCGAACCGGAATCTGCTCTCTCCGTCGAGAGAAGATCCTGCGCCTCACAGCCGGTCAGTGTCAGAGCAAGAAGCGCCGCCAGCAGCAGAAGCTGTTTTCTTAGTTTTTTCATTTCTCATATACCTCTTTCGTTATTTTCTCATGGGAATAGCCTGCAAACTCCCCCTCGGACACTTTATTCCATTTGGAAAGATCCAGGTCGAATTTCCGGTCAGACGGATAATGCCGGTTCCACCAGAAAACGATGATTTTCTCTATCTTCGCTTCCACAGCCTGCAGTCCCGTATTCTCCACAAAGCAGTATTCTCCTTCGCCTGCCTGCTCCAGAAAATCTGCCGCCGCCTGAAGTGTTACCTTCCCACTCTCCTTCTGCTCCGCGAACAGCTTTTCCGAAGCCGGATTCATCCAGAGCGTTTTCCCCTCACACAGTTCGCAGATTTTTTCCGTTACCACGCGGTCCCGCGAAACGCGTCGTCCGCCAAACTGCATTCCTCTTCGTTCTTCCAGACATACGATTCCAATCATCTGTCATCCTCCCTTCTCTTGCGTGTGCATATCTGAACACCTGACTGCCGTAGATAATCAGATAGCCAAGCCCCTCTCTTGCCCCGATAAACTCTCCGATTACAACACCGACGAGGCACAGGCCGATGTTGACCTTCCACACGGCGAGCAGCCCCGGAAACGACCACGGCAGCACGACGCGGAACAGCATATCCTTCTTCGTTCCGCCGAGTGTTGCAATCAGGCGGAGCATATCCGGCTCCACACCCTGAAAGCTGCTGTAAATGCTGATCACCGAGCCGAATATCGCAACGGAAATGCCGGCCGTGATGATCGTTTTCACGTTTGCCCCCATCCACACAATGAGAAGCGGGGCGAGCGCCGATTTCGGCAGGCTGTTCAGGACTACCAGGTACGGCTCCATCACCGCAGAAAAGCGCGGAAAGAGCCACAAAAGCACAGCGAACGCCATGCCAAGTGCCGAGACGAGCAGAAAGCTGATTCCCGTCTCATACACCGTGATCCCGATATGGCGCAGAAGGTTCTGCTCCGTCAGCAGGGTCACGAACGTTTTTCCCACCCGCACAGGGCTGGAAAAGATAAACGGATCGATCCATCTCAGATCCGCCGCCACCTCCCATAATACCAGAAAACTGACGAGAAGCAAAGCCCGAAACACCCGCACCTGCTCCCGTTCTCTTTTTTTCTGCCGGAGATACGCCCTCTGAAAGCTGCTCTCCGGCGTTTTTGCCTGCTCACGCATTTTCATTCAGCTCCTTCCAGATGGCATTGAAATACGTTTTAAATTCCGGCGCACTGCGCGCTTTCATCGGCGTGCGCTCCTCCATCGCAAACCGGATCGGAATCTTTTTTTTCACATATGCCGGCCGTGCCGCCAGAACAATCACACGGTCCGCCATGCTGATGGCCTCCGAAATATCGTGTGTCACGAGAATTGCTGTCTTTCCCTCTTTTTTGATGATCTTTCCGATATCATCACAGACGTTCAGCCTCGTCTGGTAGTCGAGAGCGGAGAACGGCTCGTCAAGCAGCAGAAGATCCGGCTCCATCGCCAGTGTACGGATCAGTGCCGCCCTCTGCCGCATACCGCCGGAAAGTTCGGACGGACGGGCATTGGAAAAGGATTTCAGGCCGTATGTCTCCATCATCTCCCCGACTTTTTCTTTCCGCTCGGGTGTCAGCGTGCGCGAAATCTCAAGGCCCAGCAGAACGTTGCTGTAGATGGTCCGCCATTCAAACAGGTGGTCTCTCTGCAGCATGTAGCCGATATGGAGATCCGCCTCCGTGATCGGCCGTCCGCGGCTCAGCAGAGTTCCCGCCTCCGGCTTTAAAAGACCGGAAATCAAGTTCAGGATCGTGCTCTTTCCGCAGCCGCTCGGTCCGACAAGAGCAACAAATTCCCCCGTTTTTACCGAAAAGGTCAGATCGCACAGCGCCGGTGTTTCTCCTTTCATGGTGTGATAGGACAGTGATATATGCTCTAATGACAGGATTTGATCATCCATTTTTTTGCATCCTCCTCTATCTATAAGATATCATATGCAGCTTGCATCCCAGCCGCGCTGAGGCTATAATAGAAAGGATTGAAAGATACCAGGAGGTTTGAAGATACATTATGGCCAATAAAAGAAATTACCAGAAGGAGCTGGATGCGAAGATTGCAGGACTTCACGGTGAAGTTCCGACCTTGCTGCTGCACAGCTGCTGTGCGCCGTGCAGCAGTTACGTGCTGGAATATCTGTCGCAGTATTTTTCCATTACGCTCTTTTACTATAATCCCAACATCTATCCGCCGACGGAGTACGAGCACCGCGTGGAGGAACAACAGCGTCTGATCCATTCTCTTCCCGCCGTGCATCCGATTTCCTTCTGCCCCGGCCCGTACGATTCTGACCGGTTCTATGAGCTGACACGCGGGATGGAAAATGTGCCGGAGGGCGGCGAGCGCTGTTTTGTCTGCTATGAAATACGGCTCCGCGAAGCGGCCGAAATGGCAAAGCAGCTCAAACTCGACTATTTTACAACAACCCTCTCCATCAGCCCGCTGAAAAACGCGGAAAAGCTGAATGAAATCGGAGAACGGCTTGCCGCCGAATACGGGATCCCATATCTCAATTCAGATTTCAAGAAACGGGGCGGCTACCAGCGTTCCATCGAACTTTCCCACGAATACGGCCTCTACCGCCAGGACTACTGCGGCTGCGTCTTTTCCCGCCGGGAACGCGACGCACGGGTGGCAGCACAGGAAAATGGCAACAGCTGATGTGCTCTTTGAAGTGTCCGGCCAAAAGCTCCGTCAGGATATGCTGTACGAACTGATTTTCCTGAAACTTGTAACAGCAAACGCCCTTTGCAGCAGATCTTTTTCCTGCAAAGGGCGTTCGTATTTCTGTCATATTTCTCATGATACCAGAAAACCCGCAGAACCTTACGTCCTGCGGGTTTCTAAAGAATAAGCCGAAAATCAGATTCGAACTGACGACCCCTTCATTACGAGTGAAGTGCTCTACCGGCTGAGCTATTTCGGCCTGTGAAATTCATTTCCTGAATGACACAATCATTATTATACCGTATTTTTTTGAAATTGCAAGCATTTTTTTGAAATTTATGAATCTTTTTCTAAAATTTGTTCCGCCCCACTGATTTCCCGCCGTTTCCATCCCTGTTGTTTTCACCTCCCTGGCGCAAATTTTATGCATAAACTTTGTCCTTACTTTCAAAAATTAAGGAAAACCATCCCTTTTCCTTATAAAAATTAATGTGTTTTGAAAGAAAAGCATTGACAACCGCCAAAAAAGTAAGTATAGTTTTTAACTAAAGGAAGAAAGGGGCTGTTGTCATGACCATGCAATACGATAATCTGGAAGACAAGCTCAGTCAGCTTGTAGAGTATACGAAAGATTCCGGAAAGATTGATTTATCTTTATACACTGAGTACGATGTAAAACGGGGACTGCGTGATTCCACTGGTAAAGGTGTTCTCACCGGCCTGACCGAAATTTCCGATGTTATCGGCTTCGATATTGATGAGCACACCGGCGAAAAAGTTCCGACCGATGGCCGTCTCTATTTTCAGGGCTATAACGTCGCAGATCTGATCAAAGGTATGGAAGGACGACGCTTCGGTTTTGAAGAGATTACCTATCTTCTTCTGTTCGGTTCTCTTCCGACAGAACCGCAGTTAAATGATTTCAACGAAATTTTAAGTATCTACCGCGAGCTGCCGGACACTTTTGTCCGCGACGTTGTCATGAAGGCAACCAGCAAAAACATGATGAATACTCTGCAGCGCTGTGTGCTGACCCTGTATTCCTACGACGAAAAGCCGGATGACATTTCCATTCCGAACGTCCTCCGCCAGGCTTTGAGTCTGATCGCCAAAATGCCGCTGATCGCCGTTTACGGCTACCATGCATACCGCCACTACCACGAAAACCAGAACCTGATCATCCGAAATCCGAAACCGGAGCTGTCGATCGCTGAAAACATTCTGCAGATGCTTCACCCGGATGGAGATTACACTGCTCTGGAGGCAAAGGTTCTCGATGTTGCGTTAATTCTTCACGCAGACCACGGCGGCGGAAATAACTCAACATTTACGACACACGTTGTCTCCTCCTCCGGAACCGATACCTACTCTGCTGTCGCGGCTTCTTTAAGTTCCTTAAAAGGACCGCGCCACGGCGGTGCCAACTTGAAGGTTATGGAGATGTTTGAAAATATTGAAGAGAATGTTACAAACTGGGAAGACGAAAACGAACTGCGCACCTACCTGACCAAAATACTTGATCGTGAAGCATTCGATGGAACTGGTCTTATCTATGGTATGGGCCATGCTGTTTATACCCTGTCCGATCCACGTTGTGTGATTCTGAAAGAATATGCAAAGAAGCTTTCCGCTGAGAAGCACCGCGAGAAAGAATTTGCTCGCTATGAGTCTGTAGAACGCATTGCCGGCGAGTGTATCGCCAAAAAGCGCCGTCTGCTCAAACCAGTCTGTGCAAATGTTGATTTCTACAGCGGTTTCGTCTACACAATGCTTGGCCTTCCAAAAGAGCTCTACACCCCGATCTTTGCTATCTCCCGTATCTCCGGCTGGTCCGCACACCGGATCGAAGAGCTTGTCAACGAAGGAAAGATCATCCGTCCGGCTTATAAATATGTCGGTCATCATCGTCCGTACGTTGCCATTGAAAGAAGAACCCCAAGAAAGACTTCCCACAGTTTTTCAAATAACTAAAAAATTATGCAAAAAGGACATCTGCCCGTACCGTTCTGGTATCGGGCAGGTGTCCTTTTATTGCCAAGTGATCTCTCGAAAAACCCGCGGAGCGTGCTTCTCATGGTTATAAACAAAACTCTGCGTTATACCCGGATCTTTGTTCCCTTGGTATCTCGTTTTGCCAGCTTAATCTTCGCTGTCAGAGAAATCTCTTTGTCGTGATACGTGATCGTGTAATCCATCCGGCTTGCCAGCAGATACGCATGCTCTACCGCGTCGTCCTCTGCCATACGGATACCACGCACACCAACGGCTGCTTTTTTCTTCTCCGGCACTTCACTCGTAAGGAAGCGCAGGAAGACACCGTTTTTCGTCTGCAGAACCACATACTCCTGCTCCTGGCAGACCTCGGCAAGAATCAGACGGTCCTCCTCGGATGAAAGCTTCGTCGCCGCGATCGTTCGTTTTACGACATCAAACTCGGATCCATCGACAAGTTTTACCATACCAGCCGCGCTGACGAACAGCAGCTTATTGTTCTTGATATTTTCCAGTGCATCGACGTAAATCATCTGCTCCTTCTGGCTGCTGTAATTTCCAAGGTTGTCGATCGGCGTTCCCTTGTCACGGAATCTTCCATACGGGATGTCCATTACTTTGATGCTGTGCATCATGCCAAGATCCGTAAAGACGCAGATCTTATCGGTGTTTTTGCACTGGAACACATATTTGTTCTCGTTGTGCACAGCCTCTTTGTTCCGCTCGTAAGCAGACGTATCGATCGTCTTCGCATAACCGAAGCGGTCCATCAGGAAGACAACATCCATCTCCTCGACCTTCGGCTCCTCAAGAACAATCGCCTCAGCATTTTCAATCGCCGTTTTCCGCTTGTGGCCGTACTCTTTTTTTATCTGCGTCAGATCTTCCATAATAACTTCCGACATCGAGTCGTAATGATTTAAGATATCCTCGTACTTCGTAATCTTCGCCACAGTCGCCTCATGATCTTTTAAGAGTGCTTCCACTTCCAGTCCGATCAGTTTCTGCAGACGCATCTCCAGAATCGCCGTTGCCTGGCGTTCCGTAAAGCAGAGCTGTGCTGCCATACGCTCACTTGACTTTGATTTGAAGCGGATACCATCGGTCACACCCATAATCAGACACTCTTTGACCTGCTTCTGTGTCTTGCTTCCGCGCAGGATCTCAATGATCAGATCGATCACATCGCATGCCTTGATCAGACCTTCCTGCACCTCGCGACGCTCCATCTCTTTGCGGAGAAGGTTCTGGTATTTGCGGGTTGCCACTTCAAACTGGAAATCAACGTGATGCTCGATCACCTGTTTAAGGCTTAACGTCTCCGGTCTTCCATCTGCCACGGCGAGCATGTTGACACCGAACGTATCTTCCAGACGTGTTTTCTTGTACAGCAGATTCGTGATCCGCTCCACATCCGCGCCTTTTTTCAATTCGAGCACGATGCGTGTTCCTTCTTTCGAGGACTGGTTGGAAATGTCGACAATTTCCGGCGCTTTCTTGCTCTCCACAAGCCCCGCCACATCGTTCAGGAACTTTCCGATGTTCGCACCGATCATCGGGTACGGAATTTCGGTGATCACAAGATATTGCTTTCCGTTTCTGCCTTTCTCCACTTCCACTTTTCCGCGGATTTTAATCTTTCCGACACCTTTTTCGTAGATCGACAGCAGGTCATCCTGATTGACGACAATACCGCCGGTCGGGAAATCCGGTCCTTTGATGTATTTCATCAGACCTTTGACGGTGATGTCGTTGTTTTTCATGTAGGCCTTGACCGCATCCACAATCTCACACAGGTTGTGCGGCGGAATGCTTGTTGCCATACCGACAGCGATACCGTCTGCGCCATTCAACAGAAGGTTCGGCACGCGCACCGGCAGAACAGACGGCTCTTTTTCCGTCTCGTCGAAGTTCGGTACGAAATCGACAACGTCTTTGTCGAGATCCTTTAAATAGACCTCCTGTGTAATTTTCTGCAGTCTCGCCTCGGTGTATCGCATTGCAGCGGCACCGTCACCCTCAATCGACCCGAAGTTTCCGTGACCGTCCACAAGCGGCTGCCCTTTTTTGAAATCCTGTGCCATTACGACAAGAGCATCGTAAATGGAACTGTCGCCGTGCGGATGGTATTTACCCATCGTATCGCCGACGATACGCGCGCACTTTCGGAACGGCTTGTCGTACTGGATGCCGAGCTCATACATGTCATACAGAGTACGGCGCTGTACCGGCTTTAAACCGTCCCGCACGTCCGGAAGCGCTCGGGAAATGATGACGCTCATCGCATAATCAATATAAGATTTCTGCATGACCTCAGAATATTCGGTCCGTATAATCTGATCTTCTGATTTTTCTTTCATCTTCCTTTGTCCTTCCTGTTAAATATCCAGCTCTGCATCGGTTGCATGCTCATAAATAAATGCTTTCCGCGGCGGAACCTCGGTTCCCATCAGTACTTCCGTCACATCGGAGGCCATACGGGCATCCTCGATCTCCACACGCTTCAAAAGTCTCGTCTCCGGATTCAGTGTCGTCTCCCAGAGCTGCTCCGGGTCCATCTCGCCAAGACCTTTGTAGCGCTGCAGCGTAAATTTTTCTTTGTGTGTCTTTCTGTATTTTTCCAGTGCTTTGTCGTCGTACAGATACTCTTCTTTTCCGCGGGACGGCATTGCCTTGTAAAGAGGCGGCATCGCGATATAGACATGTCCCTCGTAGATCAGCTCCGGCATGAAACGGTAGAACAGTGTCAGCAGCAGCGTTGAAATATGCGCACCGTCGACATCGGCATCTGCCATGATGATAATTTTATCGTAACGGAGCTTTGTGATATCGAAGTCGTTGCCGTAACCCTCGGAAAAGCCGCAGCCGAATGCATTGATCATGGATTTGATCTCGGCATTTGCCAGAACTTTATCAATAGAAGCCTTCTCTACGTTCAGAATCTTACCGCGGATCGGCAGAATCGCCTGGAAATTACGGTCACGCGCCGTCTTTGCGGAACCGCCCGCAGAATCTCCCTCGACGATAAAGATCTCGCACAGCGACGGATCCTTTTTCTCGCAGTTTGCCAGTTTGCCGTTCGTATCAAACGAATATTTCTGCTTGGTCAGCATATTTGTCTTGGCTTTTTCTTCGCTTCTGCGGATTTTGGCAGATCGCTCAGCGCAGGCAAGAACATTTTTCAGCACTTCGAGATTGCGGTCGAAATACAGCGGAATCTCCTCGCCTGTTACTTTTCCGGCGGCCTTTGCCGCATCCGGGTTGTCCAGCTTCGTTTTTGTCTGGCCCTCGAACCGCGGATCCGGGTGCTTGATCGAAATAACAGCGGTCATACCGTTTCGGATATCCGATCCCGTAAAGTTATTGTCTTTTTCTTTTAAGACACCGATCTCTCTGGCATAGCTGTTCATAATCGTCGTAAAGGTCGATTTGAAACCGGAAATATGGGTACCGCCCTCAGCGTTGTAAATATTATTACAGAAGCCGAGCACGTTTTCCTGGAATTCGTTGATATACTGGAACGCACATTCTACGGTAATGCCCTCAGATTCCCCTTTGAAATAAATCGGATCGTGGATTGCCTCTTTGTTCTTATTCAGATCGCGCACAAAACCAACAATGCCGTCCGGCTCGTGATACGTCAGGTGCTCCTCTTTTCCATCGCGCAGATCGGAAAAATAAATGGTAAGCGCCGGGTTCAGATATGCAGTCTCATGGAGACGGCTTTTGACCTCTGTTGCGGAAAAACGTGTTTTCTCAAAGATTTCCGGATCCGGCAGGAAGTTGATGCGGGTTCCGCTGTTCTTCGTTTTTCCGATCTTCGGCAGCAGCCCATCCTCATCGAGTTCCTGTACGGCAACACCTCGTTCGTAGCGGTCGTGGTAAACCCAGCCGCCGAGGCTGACCTGTACGTCAAGATAGGTGGAAAGCGCATTGACAACTGAAGAACCGACACCGTGCAGACCGCCGCTTGTCTTGTACGCATTGTTGTCGAATTTACCGCCGGCGTGCAGGGTTGTAAAAACGAGACGCTCCGCCGGAACGCCTTTTTCATGCATGCCGACCGGGATTCCGCGGCCGTTGTCGGTCACGGTCGCCGAGCCGTCTGCTTCAAGTGTTACGTGAATGGTGTCGCAGTAGCCCGCAAGATGCTCGTCCACCGCATTGTCTACAATTTCATAAATCAGATGATTCAGGCCTTTCCGCGAGGTACTTCCGATATACATACCAGGGCGCTTACGCACTGCTTCGAGACCTTCCAGCACGGAAATACTGCTGGCATCATACGTTTCTTTTTTTGGCATAACTGTTCTATCCTCACTTATGTGTTACTGTCTTTTTCTCTTAAAAATACTTCTGTCTGTCCCCTTTTGGGGCACAGTATTTTATTATATCATTTTTCTTCCCGGAATAGCAAGATTTTCTTTAGAAGAAAGAATCTCCTCCGTTCATCAGCTCCTTAAAAGAAGTCACGTAGCGGTCTGCTTCCTGCTCCATCTTTGCGCGGTTTCCTTCCCCGCTTCTGTCATACACGCCCACAGCCGCAAATCCGCCCATTTTGGCGCCGCGGATTCCCGCTAGGATATCTTCATATACCACACACGTTTCCGGCGGAAGAGACAGCTTTTCAGCCGCTTTCTCGTAGATATCCGGAAAGCCCTTGCCGCGCTTTACTTCCGAGACGGTGACAAATGCTTTAAAATACTCATAAATCCCATTTCTCTTTAAGGCCGGCTCATACAGCTCCGGGCTCGATGAGGTAGCAACCGCCATGCGGATTCCTTTTTCTTTTAAATAGCGGAGATATTCTGCTGCCCCGTCTTTTAACTCCACTTCATACGTATAGGCGTCGACCGCCATCTGATGCCACTCCTGAATCAGCTCTTCCGGCGTTTCCGGAAAGCCGAACCGTCTGATCGTGTAGCGGGCAGCCTCCAGAAAGCCGAGCGGTGTAATCGCCTCCTGATAATCCGGCGGAACCTCAAGTCCTCTCTTCTTTAAAAATGCAACATCGATGTCATCCCAGACCCGCATCGAGTCGAGCAGTGTTCCGTCCAGATCAAAAATGGCTCCTTTGTACTGTTTCATTTGTCTTCTCCTTCTCTATTCTAATCTTTTTTCTTTCTTTTTAGAACGTATTTCTGTTTTTTAGAACATTTGTTTGTTTTATCATACCATAACTGGTAAAAAATGCAAGTAAAATGCGAATTTCGCTACTTTTTGAAATTTTTTAAATTTTTTTCAAAAAAACACTTGCATTTTCTCCAGACATCGTGTATTATAAGCGAGTACGGTTCGTTGGTCAAGAGGCTAAGACGTCGCCCTCTCAC
>NZ_QUHK01000028.1:0-36086 GCF_003479665.1 Blautia sp. AF14-40 | reverse complement strand
CAAAATCATGATTAAGAAGTCACTTAGAGCATATATCACCGCTGGCGAGCTTGTATTTCTTATACTGCCTCACGGCGAAGTGCTGGGGGCTGCGGCGTTCCAGCCCGTCAAACATATAGTCCACCGCATTTTTGAAGGTTTCGTCATCCTCCCGGACTTCCATGCTGTTTATCATTTCCACCAGCGTATTCATGTTGCGTTCTTCTTCCGGCCCCTCAAAGACGATGTAGGCCACAAGGGCGCAGTACAAGAGGGTTTCGGCTTTGGTCCAGAACTCGTCGCCCTCCTTGCCGTCGCCTTTGGTGTTGGCGATCAGGGCGGTAACGAATTTCAAAACATCGCTTTCCGTCTTGATATAGGCCAGCGGATTGTAGTGCATGGATTTTGAAAAGTCGATACTGTTGAACACCCGCACCCTGTATTTCTCCCGTTGCAGAAACCGCCCGCACTGGTCGAGGGTGCCGCCCTTCGGGTCTACCACCACATACGAGGAATGGGCTTGAAGGAGCTGTGGGGTCAGCCAGAACCTTGTCTTGCCCGAACCGGACGAGCCGATGACACAAGCGTTTAGGTTCCGGGCATTGGCGGGTATCTTCGGACGGGTGTTCATGGTAAGGAACTCCGTCCCTGTCAGAATGACATTGTTCTGAAATTTAGGGTCTACAAACGGCTTTATATCCTCCTTTGTTCCAAAGCGGGCAGTGCCGTACTCTGCATCCCGCCGGAATTTTTTCGCCTGCCTGATCTTTGACTGTATCAGCAGATACACCCCAGCCGCACCGGCAAGGCCCACCAGCAGGTCAATACCTCCCAGCCCCGGCCAGTAGGTTTCAAATGCTTTGGGGAAGGTATCGAGCATCCCCATGAGCTTTGTCCCGAAGTCTGTGCCGGAGGCGATCCGGTAGGCCGTCCCGATTTTGGAGAAGAACCAGAACACAAAGAGGTACGGCAGGTTTGGGAGCACATATTTTCTGATCTTGTCACTCAACGTCCGTCCTTCACCGCCTCTCTGGTTCGCTGCTTTTCCTTTGCCTGTGTCCTGATCTGCTCCGTGAATTTCCGAAGCTGGCCGAGGATGGAAGCCTTGTCCTGCTCTTTGTTCAGCACCTTTGCGCTGTACTTCTGGAAGGCCGCCGTGATAGCGTCTGCCTGATTGGCTTTGAAAAACAGCAGGTAATGACCGGGGCTCACTTTATGGAAAGCGTAGTCCACATGGAACTCCTTCGCGATCCGGTCAAAATCCTTTGGAGCTCCCAC
Source organism: Blautia sp. AF14-40 (assembly GCF_003479665.1). Lineage (NCBI taxonomy): Bacteria > Bacillati > Bacillota > Clostridia > Lachnospirales > Lachnospiraceae > Blautia > Blautia sp. AF14-40. Next base: position 34,829 of record NZ_QUHK01000028.1, on the reverse strand, counting down.
ATAGGGCATGGCACTTTTGCCGCCATAGTGGTTCATCAGCTTTTTCACGCTCTGGCGTCCCTGCGGGGCCAGCGCCTTCTGGTGGTGCTTTTGCAGCGCCCGAACCACCTTGCCAAGAGCGGCAGCCAGCACTTTTCCTGTGAGCTTCGTTGTCCTGATCGAAAGGGCAACCGTTTTTTGGTTTACTTCTTCCTGCATAAAACCTCCTTTCCGTCGGGGTTCCCGCTATCCGGGAGGCCCCCGTACAATCTCGGGGAACAGAAAACCTCGGGCCAATGTGGCCCGAGGCTTACCGCTCGGCATCTCTGCCGGACGGAGCTTTCTTTTCCGGCTCCGTCTGGACTTTTTCGTCCTGTTCCCGCATGGTCTGCAAGATAGAGGGCTTCTTTTGAAGTTGGGAGGGCTTTTCGCCGGACAGCGGCTTGATACATTCCAGACGGTCAGCCGCCCGGATGGCGTTGTCCGTGAGCTGCCTCTGCCATGCGCCCACGCTGGGAGCCCAACGAAAGCCGCTGCTTTTCAGCTCGGCCCGGGTGTCCGCGTCAGGCTTTCCGTCAAAGAACACCTGCAAGCGGTTGTCCTCCCGGTTCATTTCCACACGACCCCCATCGAACTCCCAGCCGGAAAATTCCTGCTGTGCCTGTTTGGAAAGCTGTTCGATACGGGCCTTTACCCGGCGGATCTCCGCATTGTTGTTGGTTAGCTGGTAACTTTCAAAGGGCCTCGGGTCGCTTCGCCAACTTGACGCCATGCTTGCTTTCAGCTTTTCAATCTGGTCCGGCGACAGCAGCGCACAGCCGTCCAGCTTGCCATGCTTGCGGTAATAGGCGTTGACCTCCTTCATAATGAGCTGGGAGCGTTCCAGCCCGTCCAGCTTCTTCTGGAGCTTTTCAATCGCTGCCGGGTCATCGGCGCTGATCCCGCCCATGCCGGTGCTGCGTATCTTATCCAGCAGCCCTTGAATATGCCGCCATTCCTCCATGTTGCTGTCCCGGGCCCGGTTCTGTTTTTCCTTCTTTCCCACCGGGAAATTGGAAGGCCCGGCGATCAGCACAGAGGGAACCCTCGCGTCAATGGCAAAGCCTTGGTTCATGTTTTCGGCCAGCTTGCGGGCGTAGGTGTCTAACAGATGGTCGATCTTCTCATGGTACATGGGGTCCACCCGGGATTTCTGCTTTTCCGCTATGGCGGCGGCCTTGTCCACCATTGCCCGGTATTCCGCCGTTGCGCTCCCTTCCTTGTAGTCGGAAAAGCTGTTCATTTCTTTTGCCCGGCGGGCGGCTCCTTCATTGATAGGGTAATAGTTGATGGTATGCACCTCCTTTATGCTTCGGGCCATGCTGGCCCGAAGTCCTACCGTTCTTCATGGGAAGGCCCCGCCTTGTCCTTTTTCGGAGCGGGTGGGGCTTCTTGAAACTGTTTGAGTGTAGCGAGAATGGAGTGGACAGGCTCGGCCTTTTCAGGATAGGCAAATATCCGGTGTTCCGGCGGAATGTCCTGCGGCCCGTGGTAATACTCCTTGAAGCCCTCCGGGACTGCCGACACATACCCACCGGGAGCAAATACGCCGCCCTCGTTGATACGCACATCCCGTCCGTATGCTTCATAATCGAAGTAGTTCTGAATGTGCTCCGGTATGTCGATGGTCCCAAGCTCGTCGGCGTACAGACGGCCCAGCCCTTCATCATCAGAAATATCCGGGTAAAAGCGGTACAGGTCAAGGTTCTGCGTCAGGTTTATCAAATCCTTCACGCTCCTTGTGTGGTTTCCTAAGACAAGAGCGGCTTCAAAGGTTTCCAGTCCGCCCTTATCCCGTACTTCCAGCAGGGCGTGGCCCAGCTCGTTCAGCTCGTCGATGTTCTCACATTCGTAGAGATGATCGTAGAGCCCCAGCACATCACTGTCAAAGCTGGTAAAGAACACTTCGCTGTACCGTTTCCCGTCTATCCCGATTTTGGCAAGGGCGGCCTGCAACTCCTGTGTCGTCATGGGGAAATGTACCGTTGTCCCTACCTCAATCCCCATTAAGGGGTATAGGGCTGTATTGGTTATATAAGCTTCAAACATGGGCTCATTCCTCCTTTCCGGCCCGGTCAGCCAGCACCTCATAAATCCCGGCCATAATGTAATCGGCACAAGGGAGGGCAATCGCATTTCCCAGCGCCTTGTAGCGTTGCAGAGGCCGGATCTCCACGCCGTCCGCCCCGTACTTTGTCCAGCCCTCCGGCAGCCCCATCAGCCGTTCGCTTTCCGTTTCCGTCAGAAAACGGATACAGCCGCCCTCCGGGTCGCCCTCATACCAGAAGGCAAAGGGCGTTACATCACTGGCTAAAAGAGTGGGAAAAGGGTCAGTTGGTAATCCGAAGCTGTTTCGGAAGGCCGTTTCTTCCTGCCTTTTTGCCGCTCCCCGCATACGGAAGCACTGAAAGGGGTGGATGACTGGTATCTGCCGCCCTGTTTCAAAAGAAGCTGTTCGATCTCCTTCGGCGGCGGCCCGCCCGCCCTCTCCGCAAGGCGGAGGAAGTGGGAGCACTGGACGGGGCTTAAATAGTATGTCTGCGGCACGTCTGCCTCCAAAATCCGCCACGACGAAAATCCGCTGCCTTCGTGCCAGCCTTCGGGTGCCTGCCCAATACTGGGCGTCCATGAGCCGCCAGCACACATCAGGCGTTCCCCCTCGCACCATTCCGGCATTTCCCCATCTTCCCGAAGGAGGCATTGGAACTTCGGTGTCCGAGAAGGCGGATAGGACGGCTCTAAAGTCCATCCGGTCATTTGTAGAAAACGCTCCCATGACGTTTTCCCAAACAGCGATAGCTGGATATAGGTTATCAGTAGCATCCCTCATTTCCTGTATGATACGAAACGCCTGATAGAACAGGCTTGATTTTGCCCCGGCAAGGCCGGAGCGGTTGCCGATCAGAGAAAGGTTCTGACAGGGGGAACCGAAGGTAATTATATGGACAGGTGGGATTTTCCCGCCGTCCACCTTCGTAATATCCCCCAAATGCACCATGTCGGGAAAGTGCCTTTTGGTTATGGAGATGGGCGCTTTTTCAATCTCGCTGGCCCATACCGGACGGATACCGCACCGGGAAGCAGCCAGAGGGAACACGCCGATCCCGTCGAAAAGGCTTCTCAGCTTAATGTCCGGCATGGCCCGGGGTGCCGTGTCCCTTCACGGCAAGCACCCCTTCCAGTGTGGTCGCCGCAATGCCCAGCCGCCCGGCAACCGCAATATCATTTTTTACATCCTCGTCCACAGCGCTGCCGCAGACAATCAGGGTGTGGGAGCGCCGCAGCATATCCCGGCGCATATCAATCCCAGCCTTGTGTTCCTCGGGAACGCTGTCATTCAAAAACAGCGGCAGATACAAGAGCGGGCAGATCGGGGAAAAGCCCGCCTCATAAGCAAGACGGCAGTAGTGGGCCGCCAGCTCCATATCAACATCCGGCTCGCCGCTCCATGCGGCGGTCAGGTATGCTAAAGGTCGTTTCATTGGTTGAGCCTCCATTTCTGTTTTGGTTTAGGGAAAAGCAAGAGTTCGCCCAACCCCTCCGCCCCTTCCCCCGGGAAGGGGAACGGCTCTGGAGAATTTATATCCCCGTCGCTTGACCGGGAAAAAGCATAACCGGGAGAAATCCGTCAAGGGTGCCTCTGGCACCGCCTGCGGCGGCGCTGCCCTTGACTGATTTTCCCGGCTATGCTACGGAATAACTGGCGACGGGGAATAATTTATATCTCCAGAGCTTCGGGGCGCGGGGCAGAGCCCCGCAATCCTCGGGCCATGCTGACCCGAAGTTTGGGCTTACTTTTCCTGTTCGGTTTTCTTCTCCGGCTTTTCATGTTCCTTCTGCTGACCCTTCCAGTCGTCCAGCAGCTTGATGATCTGGTCCTTCATTTCCCTCGGCGTAGTTTCCTTGCCGAAATACTTGCTCAGTTCCGCACCTGTCAAAATCACTTTGTCTACCTCCTTTTTGTCCTCCATCATAATGCCGTCGATCACATCCCCGTTGAGCAGCTTCTTTTCGTCCAGCTCACGCATACGCTTTGCCTGCGCCTGCGAAGGAGAGGACTGCTGGCTGTCAATGGCAACGGCGATATAGTTCTGGTTCTTTTTGCTGACATAGGAAAGCTCCACCGCCGTAGTAAAGCCCAGCTTTTTTTCATCCATCAACTTCATCAGGTCGGGAACCAGCTCATTCAGCCGGATATACCGCTGCACCTGCTTGACCGCCATCTTATTGCGCTCGGCCACGATCTCGTTGGAGCGTTTGCCAGCGTCCTTCGGGTCAATCTGGCCCGAAGTGCGGGAGCCCTGGTGCTTGATAGCTTCAAGCTGCATTTTCAAGGCTTTGGCCCGCTCACTGGGGAGGATTTCTTCACGCTGGTTCAGATTATCCTCGACCATCTGGGTGATGGCTTCATCATCCGTCAGGTTTCGGACGATACAGGGCATATCCGCATATCCGGCAAGCTCGCTGGCTTTCTGGCGGCGGTGGCCGGACACGATCTCATAGCCGCCATCCTCACGGGGACGGACGATAGCGGGCTGGGTCACGCCCTTGTCCTTGACGCTGGACACCATAGCCCGCATTTCTTCATCATCCCGAACCTCAAAGGGATGGTTCTTGAAGGCGTGAAGCTCGTTCAGCTTGATATAGACGATCTGTTCCTTGCCCCGGCGTGGTGCATCCTTCGGTTTTTCGGGTTCCTTCGGAGCGGGAGCGGCCTGTACCGTTGGAGCCGTTTTTTTCTCCGGTTCCTTTTTGACCGCATTTTCCGGTTTCTGTGCGGGAGCTTTGGGCTTCGGGGTTGCGGCCTTGTCCTTATCTGCTTTCGGGGGACGGCCCCGGCGCTTCGGCTGTTCCGGCTCTTTGGGTTTTTCCTCCGCTTTCTTCGGAGCCTCCGGCTGCTTTTCCGGTTTTTCCGTTTTTGCCGGGGCAGGCTTTTCCCCGCTGGGAGCTGCCGCCCGTTCCTCGACCTTCTTTTCCTTCATAATTTCAGCGAAGTTATAGACGGAAACCTGCGGGTTCTTTACCTCCGGTTCCGTCTTTTTTTCCGGCTCCGGAGAAACGGAAACCTTCTCCGGCTCTTTTGGGGGAGCGGGAGGCGTTTCCTTGCCCGGCCCGCTATCCGTTACCGGCTGTTCCGGCGTTTTTGTGGTTTTATCATCTGCCATAAGCATTTACCTCCTGTTTTTTGGCATGAAAAAAGAGGCTCAACTTTTCAGTCAAGCCCCCGTGGGAAGTTCCTCCTTTCTCCGCCATGATACAAAAATACCGCCCGTAGTCTCGTTTGGGCGGTACTTTGTGTAAGATTGGCAGTCCATTATTAAGTTTTTTATTATGTTCCCTTTGTACACCGTTGCAATCCTCTGCCAATGACAAAAAATCGTTTACCGTATCCTCAAACACGCAGCGATTGCGGTCATTGCACTTGTGACAGGCGATACAGCCGGAAATCGGCTTATTGCCAATCCAGAACGTATCGGTATCAATCCCGTTCTGATTGAGTGCCTCCGACACCGCACACAGTGCTGTATAGGTGCAGCCTTCCCGGTGAGGGCTGCCATTTACAAGCAATACCTTCATGATTCATTCTCCTCCTTGGTGTGAGACAAGACCCAGTTTAAAACATCATATTCCCCAAAAACCACATTGCCGCCGCCATGATAATTGCTGGTAACGCCCCGCTGAGCGAACCATTCGTCATTTGGTGTCTGGATCTGAAGAACATTGCTGATCTGCTCCTCGCTCCATCCAGCTTCCTCATAGGCATCATGGAGACTGTTGTAAGCACTCCATGCCCGCTGGGAACCATAATACTCATCATGTTCTGCCATAAAAATATAGACAGCCGTGCCATTTTCCGCAATGGGCGCATAGTCCCCATCCCACTGAGATGCTCCGTGGAGATAGGCTGCATAGAGGTCCGGGCGCATAGATACTGCCTGGGACATGGTTTCCCCGCCAGCGGAATAGCCCGCAGCATACACCCGAGACACATCCACAGAAAAGTTAGCAAGGAAATATTCCGTCAGCTCAATGGCCTACCGAGCCGACGTATCATGCCAATCCGTCAGCTGAGCAGACACAACGATCATATCCTCCTGAAGCTGCGTCCAGCATAGGAACCCATCCCCGTCCAGGTTCGAACCGGAAGATAATATCTGTAATGGATCGTCCCCGTTTCGCCCTCCAGAATCTGTTCTGCAATAATCCCTGTTTTCATGGACGATTTTTCCTCGCCAGAGGAGATGGCACTGGCTGCATCAGTCTCCGGTTTTATTGTTTCCGATGGCTCAGAGGATACTGTTTCTTCCAGATGCACTTCAGCTGAAGGGAAAGCCGTACATCCGGTACTGTCTAAATTTCAGCCAAATCTGCCTTTATGTACTCCGCCATCTGGTGTGCGATTTCTCTGGTATTCCCATTGGAGACAGAGTAGTAAACAACCAGTATCCTGCTCATTGGGCTTTCCCCCTTTATACGATTCGCGTTTTGCCCATATTGGTGAGCATTTCCACTGTGGAAGGATCGTAATGGTCAAAGAACAGACTCTTTCCTTCATCCAGAGTGCGGATGGCCTCCATATCTGCTTCACTCAGGGAGAAGTCAAATACATCCAGGTTCTGTTCCATCCGCTCTTTGTGAGTGGATTTTGGGATCACGACTACATCGGACTGGATCAGAAACCGCAGGGCAGTCTGTGCAGCCGTTTTTCCGTACTTTTCGCCAATTTCAACTAGTACAGGGTTGGTAAAACAGTTTTTCTTCCCTTCGGCAAAGGGGCCCCATGCCTCGTGCTGCACACCGTACTTTTTCATGTATTCGTGCGCAGTTCGCTGTTGCTGAAACACATGGGTTTCCACCTGATTGACCATGGGTGCAATTTCTGCGAACTGACACAGATCGATCAGTCGGTCCGGGTAGAAGTTGGACACGCCAATAGCCCGCAGCTTTCCCTCTTTGTATGCTTCCTCCATGGCTCGGTATGCGCCGTAATAATCTCCAAAAGGCTGATGGATCAGCATCAGGTCAAGGTAGTCGGTTTTCAGCTTGTGCAGGGATTTGTCGATGGATGCCTTTGCCTTTTCATAACTGGCGTTGGACATCCAGATCTTGCTGGTGAGGAACAATTCCTCTCTGGGTACGCCACATTTCTGGATAGCATTGCCTACCGCTTCCTCGTTTCCGTAGGACTGAGCGGTATCAATCGCGCGATACCCAACTGAGATTGCATCCAGTACACAGCGCTCGCATTCTTCGTTCGAGACTTGGAAAACGCCGTATCCCAGTTTTGGCATTTTAACGTTGTTATTCAATAATACATATTCCATCATAGATAACTTCCTTTCTGTGGTTTCACAACACCTCTCCAGGCATTGCCTGGATAATCTTTTGTTTCTGATTCTATTGTAAAGGTTTCTGTAAGATTACAGAAGTCTCGATTCGTTATAAAGTATTAACCTTTAGCTTTCCACTAATACGAAAACAAGGTACCTGTTGAAACAGATACCCTGCCTTGTAAAATCATTCTATTGATTAGACGAATATGCCCGTTTATGGCCGGGTGTAGCGCACCCATAACACATTCGGTACAACTGTCTGCACCTCTTTAAGATGAAATGCAGTCGGTTGCCAGGATGGCAGAAAATCAACTTGGGTAAAGGAACTGACACCGTTGCCGCCGTCGGCTACCGGGGCAATGACTAGACTCAACTCGTCCACCAAATTTTCAGCCAAAAACGATCCATTGACGATCCCGCCGCCCGCCAGCATCAGTTTGTTGATGCCAAACAGTCGATGCAGTTTCTCCAAAAGCAGAGTGCAGTTCAGTCGTTTCTCGCCGGCAAACAGATAGGAAACCCCTTGATTCTGTAAATAAGACATGTATTCTGGAGCCACCTGCTCCGTCAGCGCCTCGATCACATGGGCGGCCCTTTTTTTCGATGGACAATCCGGAATAGGCCAGCTGACCCTGTGGGTCCACTGCAACAATGAAATTGCCCATGGCCTTGCCTGTCGGGTTTACCCAATCCGCTCGGGGCGGAGTGGACATCACAGTGGGTAGCTGCCCCACCTTTCCCTCGGCATATCCCCCCAGCATGGTAGTTGTGCCGTATAAGGTGGCCTGACATCCGTAAAAACTTCGCAGTTCCCCATAGGCTTTTATCGCCGGAACTGTTTCAGGCACACCGAAAAACGTACCGTCAATCTTTCCGTCCAGAGAAGTGAGCATATGGCACACAACAAAAGGGTGTTCCATCTTATTCCTTTCCATAGACATTTTTTGCCATCCGCAGAGCCGCCCACGCCTTGGGCCAGCCAGCATAGAAAGCAAGCTGGGTCAATGCCTCGCTCATCTCGGTGGCGGTTACACCGTTGGCCTTGGCCCGCTCAATATGATGAAGAAGGGATGTATCCAGAATTCCGCTGGCCATCAAGGCGGAGACGGTAATCAGGCTACGGTCACGGGGCGAGAGCTTATCCTCTCGCGACCAAACCTCTCCAAAGAGGACATCATCGTTTAATTCCGCAAATTTAGGGGCAAATTTGCTCATGGCATCTCTGCCTGCTGTTACTTTATCCATGATAATCCCATCCTTTCTATCGGATTTATTTTAATTTAGTATATTCTGCTTCATCTACCGGCTCCAGCCACTCGGCTTTGGAACCTGGAACGGAAATCGCTATATGGGCAAACCAACTGTCAGGAGCCGCCCCATGCCAGTGCTTTACCTCGGGCGGAATGTTAACCACATCTCCAGGGTTCAATTCCTGAGCGGATTTGCCCCACTCCTGATAATAACCCCGACCCGCCGTACAAAGAAGGATCTGACCGCCGTTATGGTGGATGTGCCAGTTGTTCCGGCAACTGGGCTCAAAGGTCACGTTGGAAACAGACACGCCCATATCACTCAGGGGGCACAGATAACTGGCCCCGCTGAAATACTGCCCGGCCACCGTGTTGGGACTGCCCTGCGGGAACAGATTGTGAAATTCCTTATTCATATCATTCGCCCCCTTATTTCAACTTGCCGCCATCGCTGAACGCATTGCCCACACGCTCACCCAGCACATGGTACCCATTGTTGGCTGGCTCAAAAGAGATGGGCTGGAATTTGCTCATATCCAGCTTCCCATCGCTGTCCAATACGCTTTCGTCAATGCTCACATTCACAATCTGACCGATGATGTTGCCGTCCTCGCTCACTTTCAGGAGTTTGCACTCCAGAGCTACCGGCAGCTCATCGATGAGGGGCGCATCCACCGATTCGCTCTTGGTGCAATGGAAGCCAGACTTCTCCATCTTTTTCGGCTCATTATTTGCGGACACCATGCCAACATAGTCCGCAGAAACCGCATGGGCAGCGTCAGCAAAACTGACGGTAAACGCTCCCTTTGCCTGGATATTCTTGGTGGTCTTATGATCAGCGCTCAGACACAGTACTACCTTGTCTGCATCGTACAGGCCGCCCCATGCGGCATTCATGGCATCAGGATTGCCGTTTTCATCATAGGTGCCGATCACAAGCACCGGCAGCGGATAAAACCAGGATTTTGTTCCAAAATTCTTACGCATTGCGAATCCCTCCTTATTTCTGCTCGTCTACAGGCGGAACCATTTCCGCATACTTCTTCAGCATTTCCGGTGTACTGGTGTAATATCGCTTCTGCTTGTCCAAAGCAGTGATTTTAGCCATTTCATCATCTGTCAACGCAAAGTCAAACAGGTTGAAATTGTCTTTGATATGGGCCGGGTTCTTGGAGCCAGGGATCACGATATTGCCGGCCTGAATGTGCCAGCGCAGGATGATCTGGGCATTGCTCTTGCCATACTTTTTGCCAAATTCCGTGAACAACGGTTCCTGGATCAGCGCCTTGTCTCCATGCCCCAGAGGATACCATGCCTGGATGACGATGCCTTCTTTATCCAGAAATGCCTTCAGTTCTTTCTCCTGCGAGTAGGGGTGCACCTCTGTTTGGAGCACGGCAGGCTTTACCTCGCAGATGTCCAGAATCTCCTGCACCTGCTCCGGGGTAAAGTTGGAAAGGCCAATGGCGCGCACCTTGCCCTCTTTGTAGGCTTTCTCCATAAGCCGGTAACCTGCGACATAGTTGCCTGCGGGCTGGTGGATCAGCAGCAGGTCAATGTAGTCGGTTCCCAGGCGCTGGAGCGTTTTTTCTACCGCATCTTCCTGCTCATAAAAACTGGGCCACAGTTTGGTTTCCAGAAAAATCTCATCTCTCGGAATCCCAGATTTCCTCATAGCCCGGCCAACGGCTTTTTCGTTCACATAGGCATTGGCCGTGTCAATCAGGCGGTATCCGCACTGAAGAGCGGAGAGGACGGATGTCTCCGCTTCATCCGGGGTAAGCAAAAAGGTGCCAATGCCTGCCATGGGCATTTTGATTCCGTTGTTCAAAGTTGCGTATTCCATAAATAAATCCTCCTAAAAAGTGATTGCTTATTTGTACCGATACAAACAGTGTTTACCAAAATTTGTGGCTGGCGGTTCAATACACCAATGCCGTAAAGGAAAAAGTGACCAACTTCCACCGTTTTTCATCCTGGGTGTACACTTCCGTCACCATAAAGTGGTGAGTGGTTTCCTTCCCGTCCAGCAGTAGGCTGTAATCGCAGTCAGTAAGCACCACTCCGGTATCTCCAAACAACTCAGCCTTCTGACTGTGGAAGGTAATATTCGTAGGTTGAAAGGCCCCACTGGTGTAAAATTCGATTTCCTTGTCCAGTTTGCAGGTGATGCCAATATGGACAAAGTTGCAGTCAGGATGAGCACAGGCTCGCATCCCCACTTCGTCGGCGTGTTCCATAGCTTCCCAAAACTGCCGAGATATATCAAGTAGCGTTTCGTTCATGAGCATACTCCTTCCGTTTATTTTAAAGGCGTTCCACCGAATACCGCAGACATATCCATATGATCCAGTGCGTCGTCCAGAGCGCGCACCTCACTGGGCGTCAAAAAAACAGATGCGGCCCCAGCATTTTCTTTCATGCGATCTTCCTTGCGAGTGCCAGGGATGGGTACAATCCACGGGTGCTTACACAACATCCAGGCCATGGAGATTTGGGCCGAGGTTGCTCCTTTTTCCGCAGCCATATCTGCGAGCAGTTTCAAAAGTGCGGCATTTTGGTCCACAGCTTTGTCAGTGAACTGGGGCATAGCAGCACGGTAGTCGGTGGCGGCATCAAAGCGCTGCCCCTTGTCATATTGCCCGGTGAGGAAACCATTGGCCATAGGGGAAAAAGCCACCAGGCCCACGTCCAATTCTTCCAAAATGGGGAATAACGGTTCATAATGCCGTGCCATCATAGAGTATCGGTTCTGTACCGCCGTCACCGGGCACACGGCATGAGCCCTCCGCAGGTAGTCTTCATTTGCCTCCGAGATGCCCCAGTGAGTAATTTTGCCTTCCTGGATCAGATCAGCCATCACCTCCGCCACAGTTTCCGGCTCTACGTTGGGGTCGATTCTGTGCTGGAAATACAGGTCAATGTGATCGGTTCCGAGCCGTTTCAAAGATCCTTCCACAGATTTGCGGATGGTCTCCGGGCGGGAATCCGCCACCAGAGGCAATGGAACCTTTCCGCTCTCCTGGTCAAACCGCAGGCCAAATTTCGTGGCGATTACCGTATGATTCTTTACATCTGCCAGTGCCTTGCCCACCAGCGTTTCATTTACATGGGGGGCGTCGGCGGTACCGTACACCTCAGCGGTATCAAAAAAAGTATAGCCCAAGTCAAAGGCGCGACGGATTAGACGGACAGCCTCTGCTTCCTCCGTAGGCGCACCGTAGGCATGAGAAAAGCCCATGCACCCCAGGCCTACAGCAGATACGTTCAAATCAGTGCCAAGTGTTCTCATCTGCATCATCTTTCTCTCCTTTGTGATTCTATTGTAATCCATTGCGAAAAAAACAGAAGTCTCCATTGGTTATGGAGTGATAAGTCAAAGGTTTTAGCTTCTTCGGATTCCGGTATATTTCCTTGAGATTTTCAGAAAAGAGCAGGCTCTCCCCGAAAGCGGAAGAACCTCCTGCTATACGGATAGTCATGAGGCAACCCGTGTTGTTAGTTATCATCTACATCTTCCGGCATAGTGAAATAGGCGATCAGAATATTGCTATCTGAGTTGGGACTGACTGTTTCCTGCTTCATGGTATTGGAAGAGGACTGTGTTGCATCCGAATCTGTTTCCGGGGGCTGGACTGTGGAAGATTCTGTACTTGAAACCTGGTCAGGCCCCGAAGTCTCGCTGCTGCAAGCGGAAAAGCTTAAAAGAAGTATTCCTGCAAGAAAAAAGGGAAAAATACGCTTCATAGGGGTCCTCCTTCCTGATTGTTATGACAGGCTCAGGCTATCCAGCCATTCCTGCATATCGCCCTCACTAACGCTGGAACGGAAACGCATTCCTTCCTGCCAGTCTCCGGTTCCGGCCAGTTCTGCCAGCAGTTGTCCGCTTTCACCCAAACCGGAGCTTGCCGAAGTGGCAAATGGAATCACTGTTTTGCCGGTAAAGTCATTCGCTTCCACAAACGTATCTACCGGCCATGCAGCAATTCCCCACCAGATGGGATAACCGATAAACACAGTATCATAGCTGTCCCAGTTCTCCACCGTGTCGCTCACCAGTTCCACATCCCGCAAAGACTCATCCGCATATTCCTGAGAAACCCGGCTGTCCTCATTGTTGTAGTTCAAATCTTCGTCCGTATAAGGATCAGCAGGTTCCAATTCAAACAGGTCGCCGCCGGTAATATCTGCAATGTAAGTAGCTGCCTGTTCGGTATTGCCAGTAGCAGAGAAGTAGACTACCAGTGTGTTACCAGCCTCCACTTCGGTTTCCCCCTGGAAAGCCGGTTCCTGACTGGCGGCGGTGGACGATGTGTCGCTTGCTTCACCGGATGCAGGGGGAACGGAAGATTCCGGCGTACTGGATTCATTTGTGGAAGATGTGGTGTTTCCACAAGCAGCGAGACTCAACGCCATTGCAAAGCACAAGAAAATTGCAGTCAGTTTTTTCATAATGAGCATTCCTTTCCTGTATTAATCGGGGCTCTTATTCATAGCATTCATGGAAAATTTCCAGAATCTCTTCATGGGTCATAGGCTTATAACTGCCCTGGGAAATACCACAGGAATCAGCGATTTCTTTTAGTTGCCCCTTTTGTGCGCCCAGCTCCTTGAGGGTAGTTGGCAAGCCAATCTCTTGAATGAAGCTGGAAAGGGCATCGATACCGGCCAGAGCCAACGCTTCATCGGATTTTCCATCACGCTCAATTCCCCATACATTTTCGGCAAAACGGACAAACTTGCTTAAGCCTTCCTTATACACATGACGGTAATACACCGGATGGATCACCGCCAGACCACAGCCGTGGTTGCAGTTGGTATAAGCGCCCAGCTGGTGCTCCATGTTGTGACATTCAAAGTCGCACTTTTTTCCCATCTTGATGAGTCGGTTTTCCGCCATGGTGGAATCCCACATCAGATTGGACCGAGCCGTGTAATCCTCCGGGCTGTCCATGGCAACACGCAGATTTCGGATCACACTACGCATCAGTGCCTCCATGATGTCATCGGAAACATTGTCCTCATTGGGCTGGCTGAAATAGGTCTCCATGATGTGGCTGAGGATGTCAAAGCTACCAGATGCCATCTGTTTTTTGGGTACAGAAAAGGTATAGGTGGGGTCCATCAGAGCAAATCGGGGATTGAGAGCCGGATAATCCCGCCCTGTTTTTATCTTTCTCTCTTCATTGGTGATTACCGCGCCGCCGTTGCACTCGCTGCCAGTACCAGCCACAGTAACTACTACACCCAGAGGCAGCGGATCAAAGTCGATGACGCCGGGGTGAGCCCAGAAATCCTCCCAGATGTCCCCGTCATACCGGGCAGCCAGAGAGACAGCTTTGCAGCAGTCCATGGTGCTGCCTCCGCCTACGGCCAGAATCATATCCGCTTGATTGTCCCGTGCCAGCCTCGCACCCTCCTGCACTTTGTCGTAGGTGGGGTTGGACATAATGCCGGAGAACTCCACGATGGTCTTTCCAGCGCCTTTCAGAATGCCTGTGATTTCATCGTAGACACCATTGCGCTTGATGCTGCCGCCGCCATAGGCCAGCAGGATGGTCTGCGCATTTTTTGTCAGACAGGTCAGATATTCCTTCACACAGCCCTTGCCGAAATAGACCTTCGTGCTGTTTTGAAAAATAAAGTTGTTCATATCCATACTTCCTTTCTTAAAATTTCATGAATCATCGGTTACATTTGAGCTTTCCAAAAAGCAACAGCCTCATCAAGCCATCCTTCCGCCACAGTACTGGTTCCCAATCCGAATCCGTGGGGCAGTCCTGGATAATGATGAAACTCCGTTGGAATACCAAGGGTACTCATGGCGGTTAGGCGACGTTCCATGGTTCGCCAGTTTGCAATGCCATCGCTTTCTCCCACACAGGCGAAAGTTGGTGGATCGTTTTCCATATAATCACTGTGGCCCGTGTACTGCATAATTACTGCACTCGGCTGTAGAAGATCATCCCCTCCAAATGCCGCCGGGCCATAGGACCCAAGCCACGCTGCCATACGGGCTCCGGCTGAACCGCCCCAGAGAGAGTATCCTTTCGTATCAACTTCCAGTAAATGGCTCTGTCATTTGATCCTTAGGCGCAAAGCCGGCTGATTCCTGCTGAAAATCTGCATCATCCAAAGATGCGGTGCTCTCTGCCGAGTGAGATTCACCGGAAGAAGTTGTCTCTGTTTGTCCAGGAACCGCACATCCTGTGAAGCACAGCAACAGACAAACCGTAGCTACCAGAATTCCTTGCACCTTCATTTTGTCACCTGCCTCTCTTCCTTTTCTGATTTCATTATAAAAAAAACGAGACTTCCACAGAAGTCTCGTTTCGTTATGTAGTATTTACCTTTTGGTTATCACTTGTCCCGTCCAGTTTCTTTTTGCACCGCCCTTAGAAACTGCTTGACTACAGGGGAAGGATCTGGTGAATGGAGCAGGCCATAGGGAATTGTGTAACTCCAATCCACGGGTAAGATTTTCAAAAGCGGATGGACGTACTGCCACTTGGGCACCGCCATCAGCACACAATCGTTGTTTTCGCACTGGTTAAAGGCATTCACATCGTAAAAGTCAAAATCCACAATTTGGATCTTCGGATGGTTTTTCCAAAGATCATCTCGTAGCAAATCTACATAGTGGCTCCATTCCCGACGCATCATCATGAATTTTTCGCCATACAGATCCTGAACGGTGAGCCTGTCTTTTCCCGCCAGCCGGTGATGAATGGACACCGCCGCGCAGATAGGTTCCTTTGAAATTTCCAACCCGGCACAGCGGCGCAGGTTCAACATTGTTTCATCAAAGATACCCGCTATTACATCAATGTTCTGTCCCAAATTGGCCAGAATCTCCCGGGCGTTCTCAGGTGTATTGTCGAATGGCACCAGTTGGAATTTAACTCCTGGACACTCCTCCTGCAGTTTTGGCCACAGATCCACCAAAACCTGAGCTGGTGTCATGGATGATGTACCGATACGGATGATGTCTTCGCTCTTTTTCATGACATTTTTTGCCCTGGTCACCGAATCTTTGCAATATTGGATGATGTATTTTGCGTCCTGTGCCAAAGATTTACCAGCCTCCGTCAGCTGAAGGCCACGATGGGTGCGCACAAAAAGCTGCAGATCCAGATTTTCCTCCAGCAGATTGATCTGTTTGATGACTGCCGGGGGGGAAATAAACAATTTCTCCGCAGCTTTGTTGAAGCTACCGCATTCCGCTACACACAGGAAGGTTTCCAATTGAGGGTTATACATGGGAAATATCACTCCTTCCTTTTCTGTTTTTTCTTAAATCAGCAGGCTTTTGCGCCTCCTTGGGAATCATCCAGAACCGGCCAAATCTCTGCACGCCTTCGATCCGCCCTTCTTCACAGAGCTTCTGAATCCAGCGTTCTGATATATTCCACCGCTCAGACGCTTCTTTTACCGACATAATATCCATTGTTTCCTCCACGGTTTTCTTATTCCGTTGAAACATCTATGATATTATTATATCCGGATAAACGAAGTCTTTCAACTTGTTTTTTGTGAACCTTTTATGTACCCAGCCAGAAACGGCTGGGTTTTTCTTTTGGTCAGTTAATGCGCCGGGGTTCCGTACCCATAGATTTCATAGTAACCAACCGGGTAACTGTTTTGACGGCAGCTATCGCCGGAGTTACCCTCGATAGTGTAGATGCGGCCATTCTCCACCTTCTCCACGATACCAACATGGTCGGAAGAACCATCCTGGCCGCCATCATCCCAATCGAAAAAGATAATGTCGCCAGGGCGCGGCTCATAGCTGTTGTCCTGCCACAGTCCGCGCTCCTGGAACCACAGCACACCCTGAGATGGTGTTGGCCTGCACGGAGTCCAACAGGTACTCCACGTTCTGAGTGATGGCGGTGGGATATGCGCCGCGCTTACGGAACTGACGCCATGCGGAGTTGAAGAACACACCGCTTTGCTCGTTCTCAAACACCACATGGAACTCGTCAAGGAACACATGGGTGCGCTTGCCTCGTTTCCAGTTGAGGGTAACGCGGTTGAGAATGGTGTCGGTAATGACCAGCAGGCTATAAATTGCACTCACTATGGATTAACAGAACGCCTAAAAATAATCCATGTACTTATGAAGTAACAAATCAATAAAATTGCCAAAATCCCCATTGTTGCCCCTATTTGTAACATCAATGTACTAAACCCAATATAGGCTGAAATTTCTGCTGATATGGTTTGGATAAAGTAAGCTATTACAACAGCAGCTACAATGATTGCTGTGATAATTGGAAGCCCAAACCAAACACTTAATTGTTGCAAGATAAGTTTTCCGATATGCTTTTCTTCCACCCCCAATTTTCGGAGTACAGAGAAACGATACTTATATTGTCCTGCGTCTAAAAGCTGTTGCAGGGAAAGTACCGTAAGACATATAACCATCAGTACGACAGCACCATAAATCATTGCAGTCTGTAAAATAAAGTTATTTGCTATGGAACTATTGATTTGCAGTGTGCTAAAACGCACGCCATAAATAGCCCCGGTTTCTGCCTGCTCGGGATACTTCTCTGTAAAAAGTTTTTCCAGTTTCCTTGCATTTTCATAGGAGATATTTTCCGTTGTTGTAATATATCGGTTTTTTATCACTGGCAACAGCTTTTCACAAATATTGTCTGGAAGTACATACAATACATTTGTATAGGAATTGTACGCTGTTTCTCCAATCGGATCCTCATAATAGGACTGCCCGGAAAGAGTCAATTCTCCTGCGTCTGTCATAATGCTGGTGTGTTCTTTCAAAAAGCTATCCCGCTCTTCCTCGGTGGCGATTGCTTTCCATTGTGTTGTAAATTCATCTTCCTCCAGAGAAATCTGTTCGTAACCCAGCATTTCCCGTATAGTGTTATAATCACTCAAAGAAATTGCTACAATCGGAAAATCATATTTCTGTCTGTTGTGAAAATCATCTTTCTCTGGCAGATATAGATTGAACGTGCAATCATAAACTGTATCTATTTTGTGTTCTGTCAGAAACTCAGTAATAATTTCATAACTGTCTTGCGGCAGATTTTCTTCTTCATATACGTCATTATATCTTGAATATACCTGCACATCATACATAGAGCGCATATCCAAATAACCTGAAGCCCAGCCCGTCAAAATAGGGGCGGCAATAAACATGAAGATTGCAAGGACAAGGGTTATACAAATCAGCGTCATTGTTTTGCTGGTTGTATTTAGTTTTGATATAATTTGCCCGAAAAAGAACAGGTTTTCTCCCTTGTATCTATGTTCCGGCGATTTTACTTTCCATGCTACAATCAAACCACTGGTAAGATAAATGAAGGCACAAATGAAGAAAAGTAAGTCAATCACAACAAAAAGCAGATATTGTTTGAGCGTTCCACCACCTAAAGTCAGATAATATTTATTTGTTAATGCTGCAACGCTGGCTGCTGTAAAAGCATTCAATACAGAACATATCAGCAAACCGGCAATGAAACATTCTCTTTTTTTCTTTCTAATTATGCAAAATATCGACCACAGCAAAGTAAGCAGCGGAAAAAGAATATTTCCCCAAAACATAAGCTGCACCGGAAACGCAAAGCGGGTGTCATAATAAAACCAGACCTTTTGTATTCCTGTAATCAATCCCCATACGGTAAATACTTCAAAGAGGACTACTACAACAGAAATGAAGCGGCTCTTTTTTAGCTCTGGTTCGTTCTCTTTCTCTGCGGAAAGCATATCAATAATTTTTGTTTTCTGAATGGTACGGGTATTGAAAATTCCTACCACAAAAAAACTTGCCACAAAAAATACCACTGTCAACAAAACGGTATCCGGGAATAATGTCCATGAGATTTCATAAGGCTTTCCATAAGCAGTAAGGAGCATTGCGGTAATGAATTGAGAGCAAAATACACCGCAAAAAATACCAATCAAAATGGAAAACATACCCATAATCAGTGTTTCTGCAAAGAAAATCCTGCCAATGGTTTTTTGTTCCATTCCCATAATGGACTGGACAGCAAACTCTTTTTGCTTCCGTCTTAGCATATAATGATTGACGAACCGTATCAAAAATAACAACAGCAATGTTATCATGCAGATTGCAATTTTCATTCCGTCACTTAACAGCGTAAAATCATACTCGCTGCCTATATCCGGGCTATAATAACTACTGGAAATAGACAAGAACGCATAAAACACGGTAACACAGATTGTCATTGTTACAATGTAGACCAGATAGTCTTTTACAGACCGTTTTGCATTTCTGAAAACAAGTTTAGCATACATGGCTCTGTCCCCCTCCGATCATGGTAAGGACATTCAGAATTTTATCAAAAAAATCACTTCTGCTGTCGTTGCCCTTGCGCAGTTCCATAAAGATTTCTCCGTCTTTCAAAAAAAGAATACGGCTGGCATAGCTGGCGGTAAAAGCGTCATGGGTTACCATAAGAATTGTCGCCCTAAGCTGTTCATTGATACTTTGAATGGTAGACAGCAGCATTTGTGAGGAATGGCTGTCTAATGCTCCTGTTGGCTCATCTGCCAATAAGAGTTTCGGATTGTTGATAATTGCTCTTGCACAGGCACAACGCTGTTTTTGACCGCCCGATACCTGATAAGGATATTTGTTTAGCATATCGCTGATATTCAGCTTTCCGGCTATATCCAAAATGCTGGGTTCTACACTCCCGGCAGGGACTTTATTGATTGCTAATGCCAGTGCAATGTTTTCTGAAATTGTCAATGTATCCAGCAGATTGAAGTCTTGAAATACAAAACCTAAATTCTCTCTGCGAAAGCGGGCAAGGGATTTTGGGTTGATTTCCGTTATATCTGTTCCCTCTAAAAAAATATGCCCTGCACTTACGGTATCAATCGTAGAAATACAGTTTAGCAGCGTTGTCTTTCCAGAACCGGACGCACCCATAATTCCGAGAAATTCTCCGGCTTCCACAGAAAAACTAATGTCTTTAATGGCTTTGGTAATATTCCCCTCATTGCCATAATATTTCTGGATATGCTCCAGCTTCAAAATTGTATTCATCGGATAAACCTCCTTAACTGTTCCATACCTATATTGTAAATGGAGTATATCATTTTTTGTATCAAGTTTTCTTACACAGTTCTTACAAAAATGTAAGAAGTGCAGAACCTATCAGCCCTGCACTCCGATAATAAAATCATTCATTTGAAAGATAAGTGAAATCGTTGTTCCTCTGTTTTCGGAATAAGCAGTAAGTCCTATTCCCAGTTTATCACATAGACGCTTGCAAAGATATAAGCCAATTCCAGTAGAATTTTTCCCGGTTCGCCCATTCTGACCTGTAAATCCTTTTTCAAAAATACGGGGTAAATCACTTTTAGGAATACCTATCCCATTATCGCTGATAGATAGCACAATCTTGTCATTCGTTTTTGTCGCCCCAAAGTGCAAAATAGGCTGCTCTGCATGGTATTTGATTGCATTACCGATAATCTGATTTAAGATGAACCGCACCCATTTTTCATCGGTGTAAACTTTTGTTTCTATATCGTCTATCTGAATTGACATATTGCTTTGACGCAAAAGATACTTATTATCTGCGATTGCACTATGCACAACATCGCATAAATTGACTTCACGGACAGAATAGTCTTTTTCAGTGTGTTCACTTCTGGCGTAGTAAAGCGCCTGTTCTGTATATTGATTGATATTCTCTAACTCTGCCAATACCTCTCTGGAAAAGGGAGAACGGTTATTCTCACACAGCAGCTTCATGGCTGTAATTGGTGTTTTTACTTCGTGTATCCATTGTTCAATGTATTCTTTATATTCCCTGCGTTCCCTCTGTACTTCGCCAATCCGTTCCAACATAGATTTTTCAGCCATTTTCATAATCTGGTAAAAAACCTGTTCATCAGCCCTTTCCGGCACTTGCATGATTTCCGGCAATAAATATCGTTCTTCTAATTGCTCCGTCATATTGAGCAATTTATTCAGATATTTTTTTCGTGAGAAATAAAATGCCAGCAAAGATAAAACAAGGACAATCGACCAGACTGCAAGAATAAACAGGACTGTTTGGATAGGATTATCGCTTGCAATCAGGAACAAAGCAAGGGCAAGCATACCCAGCAAATTGACTAAAATAACGGGGAGTTGATTTTTCAAATATTGTTTTCCACTCATAATGTATATCCTTGCCTGTGTTTTGTTTTAATGAAATCTACAAGTCCGATTGCTGCCAGTTTGTCGCGAATACGGGTAATATTGACACTTAGGGCGTTATCATCAACATAAAGCTGATTGTCCCAAAGAAAATCCACAATATCATTTCTGGAACAGATTTTTCCAGAGTTCTTAAAAAGGTAGTAGAGGATTTTCAATTCATTCTTTGTCAATTCTGCTTTCTGTCCTTTGTACTCTATCATGCTACTCTCCAAATGCAGGGTAGCTTCTCTCCACATATAAATTTCTGTTTGAGGGGAACGGTAGGCTTTCTTTAACAATGCAGCAATTTTAGCAAGAAGAATAGCGGGATTATAAGGCTTTGTGATAAACGCATCTCCACCCAGCATAATGCTGTTCAGTTCGTCCATATCTGTATTGCTGCTTGTTACAAATACAATCGGAATATCTGAAAAGGTGCGAATTTGAGAGCATATTTCAAAACCGTTATTCCCCGGAAGTTTTATATCCAGAATAACCAGATGTGGCGCAGCTTCTTTTAACTGCTCTATTGTTTGGGAAAAATCCGTAACTGCAAATACTTCATATCCATTCCCAGACAAAAGAGTTTTAAGCTGTGTTTGTATCGTAAAATCATCTTCAATGATTAGTATTTTTTCCTTCATAAAGATACCTCCCTGACACTTTATTATACTGTATCAGAGCGGTTTTCTCAATCCATATTGAAGAATAGTAACGGAATAATGGGCGGTTGTCTATCAAATTTTTGTGTGTTACTTTATCGCACATGAGCATTGGCGCCAGGGTTGTCATTTCCATAACCTTCCAACAGGTTGATGACACCCCAGATACCAAGCCCAGCACCCAGAGCGATAACGAGAGTCTGAAGAACGGTAATTGCCTGTTCAAAAAATGCCATAAATAATATTAGCCGGAATCATTTGAATGATTAGTTAGGTTTGTTTCATAAGCGCACAAAAGCCGGAACAATCTGCCCTCGATATATGAGAGCCTGATTCCGGCTGTCCTCCTTTTTCATTATTTTGTTGATGATTGTCCGCTTTGTACGCCAATGGCCTCAACAGAGGCAGTTGCGGCAAATAGATACGATCACTCCTTTCTCAGCGGAACCGTATTACACGCCCTCCGTGTCTACTTCATATACATCGCAGACCTCATCAGGCTTGAGTTTTAGTCTGGCAGACAAAAATGCTTCAATATCAAAGGTATTTCGCTTGTCTGCATCAGCTGTGTATTTGAAATTAGGGTGTCTGGTAATGTCATACTTGTCTGAAAGAAACGGACGCACACCGCGCAACTGCAAGATGCACTTGCCGCCATCCATAACTGCCAGCTCGTCCTGGCTCATCAGCTCTTTGCCACATTGTCAAGTGATGAATTCAAGAAAACGGCAGCCGCAAAGAAAAATCTTTGTGGCTGCCGTTCTAATTGGCGGCTTGAAGCAAAAAAATCCCCGGTTGTACCAGGGAAATAAAAACTTTAGTATAGCCTAAAAGAGAAAGCTAGCGCCTTGAGGCGCGGCCAAGTAGAGTGGGCTTAAAGCCTGCGTCCCGAGCCACCCGTTTTACGGGTGGCAGCGACTCCTTGTCTGTTTATCTTATACTTGTCAATTTATATTATCCAATAATGTGAATTATAATATGACAGTACGGATGCATATTATAGAAACATAACTTTGAAAGAATCAAGCATAACCTGTGGAGTGACTCTTCAACGGATAAACTATTTTCACTTCATACAGTTCCGACATATGGAATAAGGAACACCAATCGCCCTCAATACAACTTTCTTTCTATTAGTTAAAAATGCACATAATCAAAAAAGAAAATCGACTTATTTTAGACAAATTCATTGACAAGTTCTGCTTTAGGTGATAAAATAAAAGTGAAAAGTCGAAATTTATATTGTTGGGAGGTAAGACCGATGATTTGTTTTAAGGTTAAGTTGCCTAACTTAATAATGGAGCATTTTTACCGACGCTGCCAGCTTTGGAGGCTTAGAATTAAAATTGTTTCTATTTGCGCATAAGTTAGGCATGATTATTTGTCTACTTATGCGCTTTTTTATTTGAATTTTCAGTATTAGCAGAAAGGAAGTGTTATACATAGATAACATATGGCTTATCCTTTTGCTTCTATTAAGTTTTTTTATGATTTTTAAGCCGGAACTTTTATGGAAAATTGAACACTTCTTTTCTGTAAAAGGCGGTGAACCTACAGATTTATATCTTGGTTTGATGCGGGTTGCTGGAGTATTCTTTTTTATTGCATCCATCATTTGCATTATTGTTTTGGTTTTATAAGAGAAGGGGGGCTTTTAATGAAAAAGCTAACACGTAAGATTGTTGCACTTACTCTTTCCTTGGTTATGTGCATAAGTTTTTCTAACACTACTTTTGCTTATGCCGACAACGAGAATATCAGTTCTTCTGCTGAAGCAAGCAAAGTGAATTGGTGGAAGATTGGCTGGATTATCCTTTCAGATTATGTGGAAAAGCTTATCGATCTCGATGGACAGAGTGAAAAGGATAGTAGTTGGGCCTATCTTGTTTCACCTAGCATAGAATATAACACGGGTGATATGGGGCCTGAGGTTTATTTTCGTCCAGAAGTAGATAACAGCGTTGGTTCTATCCGTATGCATGGACATAGGATTATCTTTGTCGATATTTTTACACAGATTGCACTCATCTTGTCAGATGCCTCTGGTGATACGGTAAGTCAAGCAACTACTGGTACAAATCAGTATATGTTTTATACAAAGAAAGCAGGAGACAGTTCTGGTACATGGAAAGCACAGTTTGTTTCAACTGAGACATACAAATGGCAGTTGTATTATGCCCATTATTACAATGCCAATGCTCGTTCAAGTGTTCCTATGACGGAAGATGGATTTTACTTTGGGGATAATAACAGAGTTTATCAATTCTCTGTTGCAGAATCTTACAGACTTAATTCTCTTCCTCCAGAGGTTGTTGATATGACACAACTTAATGCTCAATTTATTAATCCTGCTGATGGAAAAACTGTAGATTATCTCAAAGACTTTAATGCTGGAGATCAAGTTCATTTCTCTGATATAATTATTGACATTAGTTATGATGCGACTGAGGATGCGACTACATTTTATTTTACCGAGGATACTTATGAGGAAAACATAGGATGGAAATTTGCAGGAAATCTTCTTGACCAATATTCCGCTGGTGATGTTCTGAATCTAACTTTTGATGTGTTGAATGTCGGAAACTATCAGGGCATTACTTTTGAAAGCCTCGACTACTTTGAAGCAGCTTACGCGCATAATAACGGTGCCGCTTATCCCAATATTCAAGATTACCAATAATTTGATTTTGACATAAGGACTTATAGAAGAGGGCGTGTTGCGGATAATTTTCTGCAACGCGCCCTTTTTAGTATGCTTTAGCAAAATAAAGTTATCCCTTTTACTCTGGCCAAAGGAATAACTTTATTGCCTGATAGCATTAAAAGAAAATTGTTGTATCACTTTTGATATAAATTAAAAGTATTTAGCGTCTAAATTCTACCTTGACATTTCCCCAACAAAATTGTAAATAATCTTAACCTCCTGTGTCCTCTGACCATCAATCTTCTTGATTTCTCCAATCAGAATCCGGCTAATGAGCCGGTTCAGCACCGCCTCGTCCAGTTCCTCGATGGCGGCATAGCGCCGGATTTCCTTGATAAAAGTGCGGACTTCGCTTTCTTGCGCATCGGCACGACCTTGCATCATTGCCAGGTCATGCAGGCGTTTCTGGTTGGATTCCTGCTCCTGTTCCAGCGCCGCCGTCAGCTTCACAAACCGCTGCTCGGTCAGGATGCCTTTGGCCTTATCGGTGTACAGGCTCAGGAACATCCCGTCAATTTCCTGATTTCGGGCTTCCAGCCGCAGGCGTTCCTTTTCTGTCTGGGAGGCGTCCACCAGATACCGGTGCTCCATCCGGCGGCTGAGCCGCTGGTAGAACGCATCGGCATCCTTCATAGCCTGCGCCGCCAGTTCCTGAATGTCTTTCAGCACCAGATTGTATAAATCCCTGGCCTCGATCTTGTGGCTGGAACAGACCTTGCAGCCCATGCGGTTGTAGGTCTGGCAGATATAGTACGCCTTGTCAATCGGCTCCCGCATTTCGCCGGTGAAGCGGTTCTTCCCGGTTCGGCCCACTTTCTCATACCGCACCTGCATGGACTTCCCGCAGGTGGCGCAGTAGACCAGACCGTGGAACAGATTATAAAAGGGGCAGGAATTCCCCTGAATGGTCGGCCTGCGGTCAATGAGTTCCTGCACCTGTTCCCATTCCTCCGGCGTCACAATGGCCTCATGGCA
Organism: Blautia sp. AF14-40; assembly: GCF_003479665.1. Classification (NCBI taxonomy): domain Bacteria; kingdom Bacillati; phylum Bacillota; class Clostridia; order Lachnospirales; family Lachnospiraceae; genus Blautia; species Blautia sp. AF14-40. The sequence continues at coordinate 9,696 of NZ_QUHK01000028.1, read as the reverse complement.
GCCCTCGATCACTTCCCACTGGTCACGGGGAATAATGTCATAGGTGTTGGAGCGGATGCCTTTCTGATGCGTCCGAAAGACCAAATGTGCGCCCTTATAGAATGGATTTCTCAGGATGTGACTGATTCTGGCTCCGCCCCAGAAATAATAGTTGGCGTCAAACTCCGTGTTGGCTTTGACATGGGTGATTGGGATTTTTTCTTCCATCAGACGTTTGGAAATCCTCATGCAGCCCAGCCCGTCAAGGGCATAGTCATAGATTTTGCGGATGATTGGCGCTGTCTCAGGGTCAATGATGAGATGCCCCTTGTCCTCCGGGTCACGCATCAGGCCGAAGGGCGGCGTCCCTCCGCAGAACTTCCCCTGCCGGGAGCGGGTGGTGATGCCTGCCAGCACCTTTTTAGAAATATCCCGGCTGTACATATCGTTCAGGATATTCTTAAAGGGCGTAATGTCCATCTCCTGACGGGTCAGGCTGTCCACGCCGTCCGTGATGGCGATATAGCGTACATTGTGTTTGGGGAAAAAGATTTCGATATAGCTGCCAGCTTCAATATAGTTCCTACCAAGCCTGGATAGGTCTTTGGTGATGACGCAGCCGATCTTCCCCGCCTCAATGTCAGCGATCATGCGCTGGAAGGCAGGGCGGTTGAAATTGCGGCCCGTATAGCCGTCATCCACATAATATTCATACTGGAACATTCCATGCTTTTCAGCAAAGTCCCGAAGCATGATTTTCTGGTTGCTGATGCTCATACTCTCGTTGTCGCCGCCGTCATCCAGAGAGATGCGGCAGTAGAGAGCGGTGATTTTCTCATAGACTTGTTTTTTCCTGCTCATAGCGTTCTCCTTCTATGAACAGGGACACGATACCATTATAGTACCATGTCCCTGCCCCTGAATCAACCGTTTTTACGCAGCGTTTTCGGCCATTTCCCGCTGCTGACGCCATTCCTCGAAGTGTTCGCAGGTCTGACGCTCAATCAGCTGCTCAAAGGCTTCCCGCATGGACTTCTCCCCGGAGAACTCCCGCACCACCACAAAACGGACTTTATTTTTCTGCTGTTTGCTTTTTTCCATAGGCTACCTCCATAGAGTAGCAGGCCAGACGGCAGCACTGGCAACGAAGTCCGGCAACGAACCTCTGAAAACCTGTAAACTACCGTCTGACCTGCAAATCTTACTTTATCAATTTTCTTGAAAAATCTCGTTGTTTTCGTTGCCGGAGATAGAGATAGATATTAGAAAATACCTTATTTACAGGCTTTTTCCGTATCCAGACCGGAGAATCCCCGGCAACAAACCCGGCAACCAAGTGGCAACCATCCCGGCAACAGACCGCTAATTTTATGCGATCCACTCCTTCGGCAGTTCCAGCTGGCAGCATTCTTCCTCGGTCAGCTCCACAAATCCATCTTCGTTGCCGGGCAGTTCGTTGCCGGAAACGTCCCGTTCCCAGCCCCTCTGCCTGCCATATCCGGTGAACATCCGGGGATTGGAGAATGGTTTCCAGCCCGTCACCACCGTGTTCATGATCTCGTTGATATTGTGCAGCTGCCACCGCTTCGGCTCATCGTAGGTGTGGCCCAGCGCCTCCTTGAACAGCTGTTTGGAGCAGACCATGCTGCCGGTGTAGTGTTCCAGAAAGCCCTGTATCTGTCCGGCCTCGGTGTCCTCCGGCATGAAATCCTTCTGCACCTCCACCAGCTGGCGCTGGATGGACTTGCTGAACTTCATAGAGTAGTGGCCGCTGCGGTAAATCGTCATGGCCTCCGCCCAGACCTGTAAAAGATAGGCTCTGGAGGCGTCCTCGTCCTCCAAAATGTGAACCTCTGCATTCTCCGGGTAAATCATGATCGGCAAAAAGCGCCGATTTCCGGCCCGGTCAAGGGGCAGGAAGTCCAGTGTGTTGGACGAACCGCCGAACACACACTGCCGCAGCCGGTCTTTGGGCTGGGCCTCGTAGGGCGTCCGGTAGGTTTCCTTCTGGCGGCTGATAAAGGAGCGGATTTCTTCAATGCTTTTGGCGCTGCTGGTAGCCAGCATCTCCGACATTTCGATAATCCAGTGTCCTTGCAGCTTCAGATACACCCTGTCATCGTCCAGTTTTTTCAGGTCGTCACTGAACCACTCGTCCCGGATCGCCAGCAAGCGGAAGAAGCTGGACTTGCCAGCCCCCTGACCGCCCACCAGACAGAGCATTTCCTCATATTTGGAGCCGGGGCGGAATACCCGCCGGATAGCCCCCAGCAAAAAGTGTTTCAGCATTTCCTCCACATAGTCGCTCTCGTCCGCACCTAAGAAATGATGGAGACAGGAGCGGATGCGGGGCGTCCCGTCCCAGACAAGGCCGTTTAGCACGTCCTGTATGGGATGGTAGCAGTTCTCATTCGCCACGATGGAGAGCGCCGCCGTCATCTTTTTCTCACTGGTCAGGCCATAGGTCTGCTCAAAATAGAGAAGCAGATATTTCACGTCCGTATCCGTCAGGGCACTGGTATTCCTGCGCCAGCCTAAATCCTGTACAATGTCCACCCGGTCAGTCAAAAGGTTCAGGCGGATCGCCCCACGCAGGAGAGGGTCATGGCAGAACACCGTCCGGCAGTTGCCGATGGTGTTGGCGGGCTGGCCCTTCTCGGTGACGGACAGGCTTTCCCGCACCTCATCAACGCTCCGCTCCGGCGCTAAGGCTTCGGCTGCGCTCATGGCGGCCTGCCGGGTGGCTAGCGGTAAACTCTGATATTCGCTGCTCAATCTTCCTCACCTCTTTTCCATACTCAGCGACCACGGAAGCACGTTCCTCCATGCTGCCGGACAAGAGAATATCCAGCAGATATTCCGTGTACGGTTTCTTTTGCAGGGCCTCCACGAACAGCGGATTCCACGCTTCATCCGGCGTCTGCGGGGCGTATTCCTTCTCCCAGCGTTCCAGCAGATGCAGGTAATTGCACAGCACCCGGAAACATTTCTGCTCCGCCTGCCGGTAACGCAGTTCCTCGCTGATTTTTCGCTTGACCGGCCTCCTGCGGGGCGGGTCATGGCCTTTGGCGTCATAGTGGACAGAGAAATCCTCCGCCAGCTTCAGCGCCGCCTCCTTACTGCTCAGACTAAACAGACGGGCGGTAAAATCAATCACATCCCCATCTGCCTGACAGCCAAAGCAGTGGAACCGATGGTCAATCTTCATACTGGGATGTTTGTCATCATGGAAGGGACAGCAGGCCATGCCATTCCTGCCAACCTGCACCCCGTAATATTCCGCAGCCTGCCTTGTGGTGACAGACTCCTTCACCGCTTCAAATATATTCGATTTTCTCACCTCCAGGCAGAGAAAAAAGCACCCGTTTCCGCAGAAAATCAGGTGCCTCATAACTCCATATCGTGTTTCTTTTTCGGAGCAATCCGCCCCTCACGTTCCCAGCGTTCCCGGTTATCTCGGTCAGCGTTCAGCCTGCCTTTCGCCAGCTTCTCCCGGATGGATTCTCTGGCCTTCTCCTTAATCTGCTCCTTACCGGCCTTCTTGACCTCCGGCTGCATGAGAGTTTTCTGGATTTTTGCCAGGGCGTTCTGCATGACCCGTTTGATTTTGGTAATCACTCCATCCAGACGGGCGGCAGCGTAGTCACGCTCCTTCTTCGGGGCCTTGCGCTCCGGCGAAAGCACCCATTTTTTCGATTCTTCCACCAGACGAATATCTTCCTTGTGTGTCTCCTGCCGGACGGTATCGGTCACCACCTCCACCGCCTTGTCATAGGCCGCATCGGAAACATCATCTAACAGCGTCTCCACGTCCTCGATTTTGAGCGTCAGTTCTTCCAGCTTCTGCTCCTGCGCCGCAAGCTGCTCCTTCTGCTTCATCAGGATATAATCCTGTTTTTCCAGATAGTCCCGCCCGCCGTAGGACGGCTCCTGATCCAGATGCAGCCCATGCCGTCTGGCGATGTCAAACAGGATCGTCCGGCAGACCGCATCAAAGGTCTGCTTGCGGTTGTTGTTCCGGCCTTTGGGCTTCTCCGGGTTGGGGAGAGGGATGCCAAGTTCTTCCAGCGCCTTTTCCTGCTGGGGGCACAGTTCCCCATAGCGGTTCTCACAGTCAAAGACGTGCCGCTCATGGATGTGGGGCGTCCCCTCGTCCAGATGGAGCGCCCAGTCCAGGATGTGGATATGGGAACCGAAGCGGCGCTCAAATTCCTGATAAAACTCATTGACGATGGAAAAGAGCGTATCCGGCGAGACGGATTCTCCCATCGTGCCGATCTGGTAGATACTTTCCTCCGGGCAGGTCTTGTTGTTTTTCAGCAAGTCCTCCACAGTGCGGTTGCGCTCGGTGTGCCGGGTTTTCTCATTCCGGGCGTTCTGAGCTTCCACATAGCCGCCGTAATGCTCGTAGTAATACATCCGCTCGATTTCCTCAAAGCTGAAATCCGGCTGCTCCGGGTTCTCCCGGAACTCATGGGTGGTAAAGCCCCGGTAGCAGTCCCAGTAGACATTTTGCCTTGCCCGTTCTGCGTCAATGTGTTCGCTGTTCTCCACATCGAACCGGCGGTCATTGTGGCGGGGATTATAGGTGCCATGCTTGCCGGAGCGTCCATTGTGTCGTGTCAGTTTCAAACAGATTTCCTCCTTCCTGCGAAGATGTTCTGGGGCCGGGGAAGGGGCGGCGAAGCCGCAAATCCTGCGAATTTTGCGTCAGGTAATACCCAATACAAGTTGACGCAGGCATCAACTTTCCCTGGGCAAGGCGTTTCACCCTTGACCCGATGGGGCGGCTGCCCTCAACCTGCCAAGGCACTTCGTCCTTGACCCGATAATGGCTGCCGCCCTTAACCTGCCAATGGGCGTTGCCCCTTGACCCCAGCAGTGCGCTGCCGCCCCTGCACCCCGCCACAAAGGGCTGGCCGCCCTCTGTACTTCCGCACCGGCGAAGCTGGCTTCCACCGCAGGAACGGTGTTTGCCAGTTTCACCGGCTCCGTATCCACACATTTGCGCCCATAGGCGGGGAGTGGATACGGAATACGCCTGCGGGGATTGCCGGTCAAAACATCGGGTGCAGACCCGTCATTTTTCCCGTAAACACCCCGATTTTAGGCGATTTTTTCTTCCGTTACCACCACCTGAAAGCCATGCTCCTTTGCGTACTCCCTTGCGGCGGCTTTCCGTTCTTCGCTGTACGGAGGCACCAGCCGGATCGACAGCCGGGACTTGTCCAGCACATAGGTCACGCTGCCCTCCGGCGTGCTGCGCTCCAACCGGCACAACAGTGGGTACTTCCGGCTGAAATCAGCCAGCCTGCGCTTCAAGCTGGCGTTGAAGGTGTAGACGCTGGCAAGGTTCTCCGCCTCGTTCCAGTTGATGATGGTTTCTTTCTCATACTTAGACAGCTTCTTCATACAGATCCTCCTCATAATCGGTGTAAGATTTCAGCACACGCAGGTTGCGCTTGAGACGGCGGTACTCGTCCATCTCCATGCGCAGATGGTGATAAAAATCCTCGTACCAGCTTTCGTTCATCTCCGTCTCCACCTTCCGGGCCAGCCCCAGCATCCGGCGTTTGGCCTCCGGGTCAACCGTCAGAGCCGTCAGCCATTTCAGCCGTGTCACCGTATTGTGGTGGCTGAGACAGCCGTAAGCGTAGAGAATCTTCTTTTCTTTCATACTCAGTGTCATAATGATTTCCTCCATTTCTTTGCTGCGGAGCCATGCGCCCCGCATGATAAACTTGTTTCCTGTCCGCCGGTCTGCCTGCAAGCCGCTCCTGCCCGGAATTTCTCCCGGCGTATCGGCCTCTTTGGTGTGCTCGATTTCTGTCCTGGCGTCACTTCCCCGGAGGCCATACCCCTTGCAGCCGGTCATTCGATTTTCAAGGTTCTGTGCCTGTCTGCAAGAACCAGTTTACCGAAAAAAGAGGCCCTTTCCCGTATATCCAAAACGTCGGAAAAACGCTCGAAATCCGCATATTTCCACGCTTATGGAATCGTGCTATAATGGGTGTAATCACTGAAAAAGATAACGAGAGAGGGGGCTTTGGATGTACGCAAAGCTGACAATCCCGGAGCGGCTCAAAGACCTGCGGGTGGTGGACAAGCACCTGACGCTGGAACAACTGGCGGAGCAGACCGGCCTGTCTAAATCCGCGCTGGGAAAATACGAAACCGATGACTACAAGGACATCAGCCCGTTTGCGATTGCAACGCTGGCGGACTTTTACGGCGTGTCCACCGACTATCTGATGGGGCTGACGGAAAATAAAAATCACCCAAACACAGAACTTCAATCTCTGCATCTGAGTGATGATATGGTGGAACTTTTGAGCAGCGGCAAAATCAACAACCGGCTTCTCTGCGAACTGGCTGCCCACCCGAATTTCCGGCGGCTGATGATAGATATGGAAATCTGCATCGACCAGATCGCCAATATGCGGGTGGAGCAGATGAATCTGGTGTTGGAGGCCACCCGGCAGACCGTCATGAGCAAGTATGCGCCCGGAGAAGATGACCTCTATATGCGGACGCTGGAACTGGGGCAGGTGCAGGAAAGCGATTTTTACAGCCATGTCATGCACGATGATCTGGACAGCATCGTCCGGGACATCCGGGAAGCACACCGCAAGGACAAGACCACCGCCGACCCGCAGCCCACGCTGGATGACGTCAAGGAAAAGTTTGAACAGGCGCTCGAACAGGGCAGCCAAGAGGAAGTGGTAATCCACGAATTTTGCGACAGAATGCAGATACCCTTCGAGAAGATTTCCTCAGAGGACTTCTCTGCATTTTTGCGGATACTGAGCCTGTCCAAAATGCTCAAAAATCCCAACAACATGAGAGGAAAGGCCAAGCCGCAGCCGTACTATGCGCCCAAGCGGAAGAAACGCAGATAACAGGAAAGCCGCCCAATCTGTACCGTTGGACGGCTTTCGACCCGTTTGTGGGCGGAATAAAATATGTGGTTATACATCCGTTAGCTGACCGTTTTCATCAGCTTTTTCATAAACTTCCAGAGACGGATGCCATCTTTGAGGCCCAGCCGGTAAAAGAAGCACTCGCTTTCTGCACCAGAATCGAAAATAGAATCACAGTAGTGTCTTACAGCGTCCTTCTGTTCCTCAGACAATGCGCTGATTGCTTTTTCATACTCGTTTTCCAAGCGAAGGCAGTCCTCTTTTTTCTCCGTGCCGGTTTCTGCCTCCCGCCACTTAGCAAACTGGCTCTGCATCCGCTCCTGAATCATCAAATCAACCAATTTTTCTATATCTGTACCCATAAGCGCCCCTCCTTATGCTGGGCGGATATAATTCCGGTATGTTTCCAGGACGGAATCTGACACACCGCTTTTATATACTTTGCGGATGTCGGAGATTTCCTCTTGCTTCAGCAGTTTCAGCCATTTCAGCAGCTCAGCCCTGCCGTTGGCAAAGTTACAATAACGCCCATCGGCGTATTCGATACGGTATCTCATAGACAGGCACCTCCTTAAACAAAAATCATCTCAGAGAGGATGATTTCCTCTGCTCGGCTGCGAATGCTGTTCATGCCCCCGACCCACGCAAGCTGGTCACGGGCTTTCAGTTCCTCGGTGACACCCTCCGCCTCCTGCATCTGCGAGACGATACACGCCAGCCGGTCAGCGGCCTGTTCGTTCAGGTCAGCAAGATATGTCCAGAGTTTTCCCGACAGAAGCAGGGCATTGTACTGGCCGGGCCGGTGTTCTTGCAGAAACGCTTTGTGCATCCGGCCCCACCGCCCAATGGGGCGGCTTTCCTCCGGTAGCTCCAGATCGGGGATGTAGTAGTCTCCCACCAGCGTGTAGCTGATTCCGTTTTGATGGATTTTCTTTGGTAAATGCTCCATGTTCGACCTCCTGTATTCAGTTATTTCAGAATCCAGTTGATCGTGTCCCTGTTCATGATAAATTCAAGGCAACTGAACTCTTCACGAACAAGTATGGCATATCCTTTCCTAATTTCTGATAACTGAGGCCGTGGGAAACCTGGCTGCCCCGGTTTTCGGACTGGTTATAGAGATCAATGGTCTCTTTCCCCAGCAGCTCCGAAATTTCCTTGAGGGTGGATTTCTCTTTGCCTCCCAAAAACAAGGTGCTGTCACAGTTACCGACGATGGTATCCGCCGCGTCCTTGTAGATGGTCTTTAGCTGACTCTGCGACTGCAAAATAATAGAAGCCGATATTTCACGGCTTCGGATGGTGGCAATCAGCTTATCGAAGTTCGGTATCTGGCCGATGTTGGCAAACTCGTCCAGGATCAGACGGACATGGACAGGCAGCCGCCCGCCGTAGAAGTCATCCGCCTTGTCGCAGAGCAGATTGAAAAGCTGACTATACATGAGGGCGGCCACGAAATTGAAAGTGCTGTCTGTATCTGACAGGATCACAAACAGCGCCGTCTTTTGGTCGCCCAGGGTATCCAGTTCCAGTTCGTCATACTCCATCAGGTCCCGCAGCTCCTTGATATCGAAGGGAGCAAGCCGGGCACCGCAGGAAATGAGGATGGATTTTAAGGTCTTGCCAGTAACAAAATGTCAATAGTTTTTTAATCACTTTTTTCAAAAAGGCAAAAAAAATAGAACGTATAGATTATTTCCATACGCTCTATCTCACATTTCATATTAAATTTTGAATGCTACAAGCTGTAATTCTCTTCCTTTCTTATTCCCAATTGTTTTCTTGTAATACTAAATGAAGTAAGTGAGAATAATTAGCCATTGTATCTTTTGCACGGTTTCCATATTCGTTTTCTATAAAAGACAAATCATCCTTATCGGAATGCATAATCAATCCATGATTTTCTGTTTCTACTGGTAAACCATTGAGCCAATTATTTGCTTCAAAATAAATATAAGGAATTCCTATATCACTAAATGGAGCATGGTCACTTCTCTTTTGCCCTGTTGGATATGGATAATCAACATTTCCTTTTGGTGTTAATTGCATTGGTAAATTTGCCTTTTTTGCAATTTCAAATGCCTTATTTACAGCTTCTACATCTTTAACAACACCTTTATCATTTATGCGTCCTCCATACAAATAAAGATTATCTCCTGCAAGAATACTATCTATGTTTATCATTAGCACAATATTGTCTTTTTCTTTCTTTGTAAGAGAATTAACATATTCTTTTGAACCATGCATTCCTGTCTCTTCTGCACCAAAAAATACATATTTAATCGTATATGGTGTTTCGACATCTATCATTCGCAATGCACTTTCTAATGCAACAGCTACACCTGAGCCGTTATCATCTACGCCATGTGTTCCTGCACTATCATAATGAGCTCCAACAATAATAGTTTTTTTCGATTGCCCTTCTTTGATTACTTCAATATTTTGACTTGATTGGCTATCTTCACCACCATCAAAAATATTTTCTCCAGATGTGTCCATCATAGGAACACCTTCCTCAATATCAAAAGAATTTAATTTTATATCCTTTTCTGAATATCCACCATTTAACAAAATAGCAGATATAAACGAAGCCATTTCCTTTTCCTTTTCTGTACCCGCAATTCGTCCTGGCAAGTTCTCTTGAATATATTTTAAAAATGCGTATGATTGTATTCCATAGTTTTCTAGCTTGAAACTCTCTGATATTTCTTGTGTAAGAGTAAAATCTTTTGCATTTTTCATTATTATTGCTGTATGCTTATCACCACATCCTGATAACAAAGAACATACAATAACG
>NZ_QUHK01000027.1:0-38393 GCF_003479665.1 Blautia sp. AF14-40 | reverse complement strand
AAGCGGCCGGAAGCACGTGACTTTAGTCATGTGAGGTTCACAATCGGCAGAAGTGAAACATATAAAAAACATCGGAATCAGTATGATGTAATAAAAATCAATATGCAGGAATTTTTAAGCGCAACAAGCGGCATTGACGAAATGCTGCGCATGCTGAACGACTATCTGATTTTTGATCTCAGAGAGCAGTACAGTCAGGTGCGCTTCCGTGATGAAAAGAATCTGGTACAGGTAATGAAAGATCTGACATACGATAACGAAAAAGAAAACGTATCCATTCCAAACCGCGAAGTATCCCAGGAGTATATCAACGCAATCAGCAGATTTCCATTCTGCAATACAACGATGAAGACTCGCTGTGGAAGAATATTTTTATCATTATTCTCGGTTCCTGCGTGTTCCGTGTGATCTGGGTGTACACGATTTTCGCGTATTTCCATGCCATTACGTCACTGTATCTGCTATATATCTTTTCGTGGACAATTACCGGTGCGGCGGAGATCCTGTATTTCCGGCATGGCTATAAAACGCTGCAGATCAGTTGAAATAAAATTACGTATTTAATTACAAAAGAGACTCTGAAGATTGACGGAGTCTCTTTTTTTTGTTATCATAAATGCGGAAAAAGGGATCGTGATACGCTGCGGAGAGAAGGGAAGATCATGGGGAGAAAGAAGAGTTTTTGATGGAAAAAACATTTCAGATAGGGAGTTTTTCCTTCCGGCTGAAGTTTCCGGAAGAGCTGGTACTTCCGGTGGATATGGAAAAATTTTTGGCGGAAACGGATTCTGCGGATTATACATATATCATTACGGCCGTCGACATATTGCCGGAAGCGGAGGGAGAGCTGATTGTGGATCGGGTCGATCTGCAGGTGTTTCATACAAAAGAAGGATTGGAGAGCCGCCGGATCGGTGTGAAAGGAGAAGCGCGTCCTTATGCATTCTACCGTGAGACTGCGCAAAATCGTGCAGAGGTTTTCGTCGGCAGGTGGTATCTGGCAGAAATTGAAAAGTATGAAGTTGTTTTTCTTTCCCTTCTTGCCCTGGAGCGCCGTCTGGCAGAACAGCCGTGCCTGATTCTGCACTGTGCATACACGGAGTATCAGGGGAAAGCAATGCTCTTTTCTGCACCATCGGGAACGGGCAAAACCACGCAGGCGGGACTCTGGGAACAGTACCGGGGAAGCTGTACCGTAAATGGGGATAAGGCATTGCTGGAATATGACGGCACAGCGTGGACAGCAAACGGCTGGCCGGTCTGCGGAACATCAGGAGTCTGCGAAAACAAAAAGCTCCCGGTCGGATGCATTGTAATGCTGAGCCAGGCAAAGACAAATCAGGCGTGGCGGCTGCGTCCGGCAGAGGCATTTACGAGTCTGTACGGACAGATCACCATGAACCGCTGGGACAGGGAGGGAATGGTGCACAGTCTCGACCTTCTCGAACAGCTTGCTGGAAAAGTTCCGGTGTATCATCTGGCGTGCGACATTTCAGAAGATGCGGTGAAAACGCTGGAGCAGGAGATCGGGGCCGGTTCGTTCGAAAGTGAAACATATGCAGCTGCACTGCACAAAAACATGATTCAGAAAAGGGAGAAACATGCATGAAAATGATGGATACACGTGCCTATGTCGGAATGCTGAAAGAACTTGTAGAGCAGGGCAGGGAAGTGCGTATGGTGATTTCCGGGAGCAGCATGGCGCCGTTTCTGATTCATGGACGCGACAGTATTTTCTTCCGAGCGCCGGAGCGGGAACTTCGGAGAGGTGATATCGTATTTTATGAGCGGCCGGGCGGACAGTTTGTCGTGCATCGGATCTGCCGCGTTCATGCAGACGGTTATGACATAATCGGGGATGCACAGACGGAAATCGAGCATCATGTGCAACGGAAGCAGATCTTTGCACGGGTGACAAAAGTGGAACGAAAAGGAAAAATACTTGTACCGGGAACGTTCTGGTGGGAGTTTTTTGCACAGGTCTGGATTCGCATCATCCCGCTTCGCCCGATTCTGATGCATGGATATGCCCGGTTATTCGGTGTGGATAAAAAGAAAAATGATGCGTGTAGAGAAAATGGAAGGAAAAGAAGATGATTACAGAAACAGAAACCGCATTCCTTGCGGTGATTCGTGCGTTTTTGACAGAAGAAAAAGCATCGCCGGCGGAAATTCAGGGGCTGACAGAAAAACAATGGAATCATCTGTTTGTCCTCGCGGCACAGCATTCGCTGCTGTCAGCGGTCTACGATGTTGTGGGAAAAACACCGGAATTTGCAGAACTTCCGGACGAGCTTCGCAGACAGGTAAAAACGCAGGCAATGCAGAGTGTTTTGCAGCAGGTTTCGCGTACAGCGCTGTTTCTTTCCGATGAAAAGGAGCTGGAGCATCTGGGCGTGCAGCCGCTGGTGATGAAAGGAATTGTGTGCAGAAGTCTCTATCCGAAGCTGGATCTGCGCCCGTCCGGGGATGAGGATCTTCTGATTTCGGCAAAGGATTTTGCAACAGTAGATGCCTGTTTTATGAGGAAGGGCTTTGTGCGGGACAAAGAAACCGCAATGCCAAATGGTGCCAAAGACGGTAATGCCCCGGAAGAGATGGGCTACATTCATCCGAAAACAGGGGTCTTCTATGAAATACATACCAGGCTGTTCAGCACAGAATCCTCTGCCTATGGTTATCTGAACCGTGCATTTTCCGATGTTTTTGCGCATCCATCCAGGGTGGAAGTGCAGGGTCAGAGTATCTTTACCTTAGAAGAAACGCATCATCTTTTCTATCTTCTCTGTCACAGCTTCAAGCACTTTCTTCACGGCGGCGTCGGGATCCGTCAGATCTGTGATATGGTACAGATGATTCGTATATATGGAAGAAAAATAGACTGGGAAATGTTCTGGCAGCTGTGCGAAGAGTATCATATGACGTGCTTCTGTATCAATCTGCTGGATATCGGCGAGCGGTATCTGGGCTTTTCCTATGAAGCAAGTGGGGCAGTCCGTGCCGCAAAGAAGCTTCACTCGGATTCCGAAGCGCTTCTGATCGATATTCTCGATGCCGGTTCGTTCGGAAAATCGAGCGCGGGACGGATCCACAGTGCAAACATTACCCTGTATGCGGCAGAAACCGGAATGGAAAAGCACACAGCCGGGGGAATCTGGAAATCGCTGGTTCCGGAAGCTTCCTATATGAAAAACAAGTATCCCTATGCGGCGAGGTATCCGTTTTTGCTCCCGGCTGCCTATGTGCAGCGGATTCTGAAATGGCTGGGGCAGGGAGACAAAGAGCAGAAATCGAGTATTGAAGTGGGTGCGGGACGTGTCGAATTGCTGAAGAAATACGATATGATCCGCACCGCAGACGGGAAAAAGAGAGGAGACGCGCATGCAGGAAGAATCCAAAGAGAAAAGTAAAGACGCTTCCTTTGAGTCTCTCCGTATCCTGTCGGAGCGATGGAAAAACGGAACGTTCTCGGAAATCATCGATGACTGGAAATGGATTTTTGGCTACAGCGCGCGCTATAAGGGTGCGATTGTTTTTTATACGATTCTCGGTATCTTAAGCACTTCGCTTGGGCTTGTCGGCAGCGTGGCAGGAAAATACCTGATCGATATCATCACCGGATACCAGATACAGAAGCTTCCGCTGCTACTTTGCATCATGATCGGAAGCACCGTGTTCAGTCTTGGATTTGAGAGCGTCATCAACCGCATTTCAACGAAGCTTGGCATCGCGATCAACAACGACATCCAGGCGGATATTTTCGACAAAATTGTCGATGCGGACTGGCTGGAAATCAGCAAATACGCAAACGGTGACGTACTCAACCGTTTCAACGGCGACATTGGAACGGTCAGCGGCAATGCAATCAGCTGGCTCCCGACGATTATCATTGCCGTGTATCGGTTTATTGCCACCTTTTTCGTAATCCTGCATTATGACTGGGTCATGGCGCTGATTGCTTTTTTAAGCGCACCGTTCCTGCTTCTGATGTCGCGGTTCATGATCCGCCGTCAGCGGGAATACAGCAAAGAAGTGCGCGAGATGAGCAGCAACCTGATGAGCTTTGAGGTAGAAGCGTTCTACAATTTTGATACGATCAAGTCGTTTGGCATCGCACCGTATTACAGTAAAAAGATGCGTTGGTGGCAGGGACTTTTCAAGGATATCAGCCTGAAATATAATCTGTTTACGATTAAAACCAATATCGTAATGTCTATTCTCGGGAGTGCGGTGGAGTTTACGGCGTTCGGATACTGCCTGTTCCGTCTGTGGACGCACGACATTACCTATGGAACCATGACGCTGTTCCTGCAGCAGCGGAGTAACCTTTCCGGCGCGTTTGGAAACGTAATTTCGATTATTCCGTCCTTCCTCAACAGCTCTGTCTCGGCGCACCGGATCCGTGAGCTCGTAGAGCTGCCAAAAGAGGTCCATATCCCGGATAGCGCCGCGCTTGATCCACTGGCAAAGGATGGCTTCCGGGTACAGATGCATGGGGTAGAATTTTCTTATATAGAAGGAAACAAAGTAATTACCAGATCGGAGTTTCAGGCTGCCCCCGGCGAGATTGTAGCGTTGGTTGGCCCGTCCGGCGAGGGAAAAACAACGATGATCCGCCTGATTCTCGGCCTTATCCGCCCGCAGGAGGGGGAAATCGTGATCATTGCCTCAAACGGAAAAACGGTTCCCATGAACGCCGAAACGCGTCATCTCTTCGCCTATGTGCCGCAGGGAAATACGATCCTTTCCGGCACAATCGCCGAAAATATGCGTATGGTAAAAGAGGATGCGACCGACGAGGAGATCATTGAGGCACTCAAAATCTCCTGCGCCTGGGATTTTGTTCAGCATCTGCCGGATACCATCAACAGCCGTGTCGGGGAACGTGGCCGCGGTTTCTCCGAAGGTCAGTCCCAGCGGCTTGCTATCGCCCGCGCCGTTCTCCGTGATGCTCCGGTGCTGCTTCTCGATGAAGCCACCTCGGCACTGGATGTCACAACGGAACGAAACGTTCTTCGAAACATCATCCGTCAGCGTCCCAACAAAACCTGTATCGTTACGACGCACCGTCCGAGTGTCCTCGGCCTCTGCCAGAGAGTCTACCGTGTCATGAATGGAACCGTGACCGAACTCGATGGGGCAGAAGGGGCAAAGATGGTGGAAGATTTTTGACAGAAAAAAGACACAAAAAAGACACAAAGGTCGGAAGAGTGATACTTCAAAGTCAAATCAGTTATAGAGTTGTAAGTCAAAATCCTGCTATAATACAACCATCAAAGGTCACACAACACGATACGTGAAAAGGAGAAAAAGTATGAAGAAAAAAGTGTTAGCAGGCATTCTTGCAGCAACCATGGCATTTTCCATGGCAGCATGCGGAAGCACAGGATCCAGTTCTGATTCCGGTTCCTCCGCAGCTTCCGGAAGCACAGCAAAGACAGAGGAAAAAGGCGAGCCGTACACTGTAACTATGGTACTGCAGGGCAGCCAGCAGCAGGATGAAGAGAGAATCGAAGAAAAAATCAACGAGATTCTGGAGCCGGAGCTGAATGCAAAGCTCGATATCGTTGTTCTTCCGTGGGCAAGCGCATCTCAGCAGTTACAGCTGATGCTTTCCGGCGATGAGAAAATCGATCTTCTGTACACAAATGCAACAACAGCTGTACAGTATATGCATTCCGGCCAGATCATGGATATGTCTGAACTGATTGACAAATACGGCACAAACCTGAAAGATATCTATGGCGAGGATATTGCAAAAACAAATCAGATTGATGGGTTTGTCTATGGCGTTCCGAACCAGATCGAACGAGGCAGCATTCCAGCCATCTTCATGAGAAAAGACCTGGTAGAAAAGTATAATATCAATACCGATGAAATCAAAGAGCCGAAGGATATGGAGAAAGTATTTGAGACCGTACAGGCAGGCGAGCCTGATATGACAATGCTGTTCTCCAGCAACAACAGTGATACGCCTCTGAGCCGTCTGTCCCGCGCTGATGGACTTGGCGATGCCAACACGGGCGCTCTGATGGATCAGACCAACAGCACAACCGTAGAAAACTACTTTGCAAGCGACTGGTACAAGGAGACTGCAACTATGCTGCATGACTGGTATCAGAAAGGCTACATCAGCAAGGATGCCGGAACAAACACAGAAAACTGGAGAACCGTATGCAAAGCAGGAAATCTCTTCTCCTTGTTCTTTGCTTATCATCCAGGTACCCCGGTTGAGTTCCAGAGCTCCACAGGATATGAGTTTGAAATCGTACCGTTCTATGATCAGCCGATCATCAACTCATCCTCTTACGGCGGAATTATCTTCTCTGTAGCACAGAACTCCGAAAATCCGGAAAAAGCAATGCAGGTTCTCGATTATATCTATGGCAGCCCGGAGGTCATGAACCTTCTGAACTGGGGCGAAGAGGGAACCGACTACGTAGTAGAAGATGAAGAAAACGGAATCATCAACTACCCGGACGGTGTAACAGCAGACAATGCAGGCTACAGCTTTAACTGTGGATGGGAGCTTCCGAACCAGTTCATCGCATACAAATGGGATGGATCTGACCCGCAGCTCTGGGACAAAATGCAGGAGTTCAACGCTTCCGGTATCGAGTCGAAAGCACTGGGATTTGTCTTTGATAACAGCGAATATGCGGATCAGGTATCAGCCCTGAACAACGTAATCAGCCAGTACAACGGCGCACTTAGCAGCGGCTCCGGAGATCCGGAAGAACTGCTTCCACAGTTCCTTGAGGCGCTGGACGATGCGGGAATCGACGATGTCATTGCTGCAAAGCAGGAGCAGCTGGATGCATTTCTTGCAGAGAAATAGGCACCATAATTTGTAAAAAGAGCACGACCGGGGCGGAAAAAAATCCGGTGTGATACAGTAACCGAAGGCTCCACTCTTACCAGAAAAGATGTGGAGCTTTCTCTGTGAAAGAACCTGAAAAAAACAGCCCTCATAAAAGGAGAGACGCTTTATGAAAAAAGCAGAGGTTAAAAAAGGAAAAAAGAAAAACGCGCTGAAGGAATACTGGCCGCTTTATCTGATGATGCTTCCGGCACTTCTGTATCTGCTGATTAACAACTATATCCCAATGGCAGGTATGGTGATTGCGTTTAAAAAACTGAACTTTGCAAAAGGTATCTGGGCAAGCCCGTGGGCAGGACTTAAAAATTTCAAATTCCTGTTTGCTTCCAAGGATGCATGGATTATTACAAGAAATACGCTGTTGTATAACATTGCATTTATTCTTGTAAACATGGTAGTCGGAATTGCCATTGCGATTCTGATTACGGAGATAAGAAACACAAAGCTCAAAAAGATATATCAGAGTGCGATTCTTCTTCCGTTCCTGATGTCCATGGTTATCTTAAGCTACATCGTATATGCGCTTCTGAGTGCAGAAAATGGTCTTGTCAACAACTCCATCCTTCCGTTGTTCCACATTGACCCGATTCAGTGGTACCAGAAACCGAAATACTGGCCGGCGATCCTGATTATCGCGAACTGCTGGAAGGGCGTAGGATACGGATGCCTGATTTACATCGCATCCCTGATCGGTATCGATCCTTCCTTCTATGAGGCTGCAAGACTGGACGGTGCAAGCAAATGGCAGGAGATTACGAAAATCACACTGCCGAGCCTCGTTCCGACCATCATCACCCTGCTGCTCCTCAGCATCGGAAGAATTTTCTATTCCGATTTCGGTCTGTTCTATCAGGTGCCGATGAACTCCGGTGTTCTGTTCCCGACCACAAACGTTATCGATACCTACGTATACCGTGCCCTGATTGAACAAGGAAATATCAGTATGTCATCTGCAGCCGGTGTATACCAGTCTCTGGTAGGCTTCTGTGTCGTAATGTTGAGCAACTGGATTGTCCGCAAAGTAGACAAAGACCAGGCATTATTCTAGGAGGATGGAAGTATGACAAATTCAAAAAAAGCAAAACGTTTCCAGTTCTGGATTAATGTAGTACTCATTCTGATTACGTTATCCATTATACTGCCGTTTGTACTCGTATTTATTTCCTCACTGACCGATGAAAACACACTGATCCGCAACGGATATTCGTTCTTCCCGGAGAAATTCAGCTTCTATGCTTACTCCTATATCATCCGCCAGGGCGAGAAAATCCTGAGAGCATACGGAATTACCATTTTTGTAACCATCGTCGGTACCGCTGCAAACCTTGCGATGTCCGCTCTGTTGGCATATCCGCTTTCGATTAAAAAGCTGCCGTACCGCAGAGCAATTACCTTTTTCGTATTCTTCACGATGCTGTTCAACGGCGGACTGGTGCCGACCTACTTGATGTATGTAAAGTATTTTCACATCAAAAACACGATCTGGGCATTGATTGTTCCAGGCTTCCTGTTAAGCGCAAACAACGTGCTGATGATCCGAAGCTACTTTAACACCAGTATCCCGGACGCGCTGTTCGAGGCAGCCAAAATCGATGGCGCCGGACACATGAAGATTTTCACCAGCATCACACTGCCGCTTGGAAAACCGATTCTGGTAACAATGGGACTGTTTTCCGCACTTGGCTATTGGAATGACTGGACAAATGGTTTATACTATTTATCAGGAAATGAAGGCCAGAAGCTTTACAGCATCCAGAACCTGCTGAATCAGATGATCACCGATATTCAGTACCTGGCAAGTGGAAAAGTAACCGGAAATATCGGCGCGGAGGTGGCAAAGCTGCCGACAACCTCGATCCGTATGGCAATCGCATTTATCGCCATGCTGCCGCTGTTTATCATCTATCCGTTCCTTCAGAAATACTTCGCAGAAGGTATCACACTTGGCGCGGTAAAGGGATGATTTTCCATGCAGGAATAAAAAAGAGAAACATTTCGGTGTTTCCGACATAAATCAGAAAAACAGTACAGACTCATGGAAACATGAGGTGTACTGTTTTTCTGCTGTATCATATTCAGAAAAAAAGATCAGTTCGTAAAATCAAACACGGAAAAATTTCGAGCGTACCGGAACAGAAAAAAGGAGGAAACTTCATGCATATTTCAAAACAGACGAAAAAAACAACACTGGCGCAGCAGGGGCGTTATCTTTTGATCTGCCTGCTGAGTATGCTGCTGCTTTTTCTGGCTGGGAGCGTGCTTATTCTGAACCGGACGCAGCGGCAGGTATATGAGCAGCTGGAAGAGATTTCAAAGCTGTATACGGATGAGCTGGATAACCGTTTTTTTCGAATCAGCCGAAACCTGTTCTCGACTGTAATGGACAGCTCCAACCCGGATTCTGCGTTCTGGAAATATATGGATCTGATGGAGAAGGATCAGTATGAGGAATATGTCATTACGCAGCTGCGAAGGAATTATGTATCTGCAGCGTGGGATTTTGGAACGGATTACAATGTTTTTCTCTATACGCAGAAGGATGACAGCTTATATCAGCTGAGCATTTCCTCCGACGGGCTTTACGCCGTTGATCCCTATTTGCAGGAAGCGCTGAAGCGTAGGATCAAAAGCCTGTCGCAGCAGACGTATGCAGTTAAGAAAAAATGGACCGTGATGTGCCAGGGAGACGATGTTTATATGCTCAAGGTAGCGCAGAGTCAGGGCATTGGACTCGGCTGCTACGTCAATCTGAAGACAATTCTGGAACCGTTCTCTGAACTGTCTCTTGGAAAGAGCGGCTATGTCAGTCTCGTTGACCAGAACGGGAAAAGCATCGGAACACTGACGGAAAAAGGAATTGTAACGGACAATTCGAAAATTAATACCGACAATTACACCTTCCGGCAGGAACTTTCGCAGGCGCCGTTTGAAATACGGATTAAAATCTCCTGGACCGGTGTTTTGAATCTGATGACGGGAAGTGTGTTTGCTCTTCTCGGCGTTGCATTTCTGATGGTGATTGCCGGTTCCGTGCTGCTGTTCCATCTGAAAACAAAAATCTTGAAGCCGGTCGCTATGTTTACGGAAAATCTTCAAAAATATGACAATGGGGATCTCACCTATCAGATGTCGGAAGGAAATCTGGTAGAGCTGGAGCAGATTGACGATAAATTCCGGAACATGATTCACCAGATCCGCCGGCTGAAAATCACGCTGTATGAGCAGGAGCTGGAAAAACAGAAAATCGAGATGGACTACCTGAAAATCCAGATCCGCCCGCATTTTTATATGAACTGTCTGAACTTTATCTACAGCATGATCGACTTCGGTCAGTACGACCATGCAAAGTCGATGAGCCGTATTACGTCCGATTATCTTGCGTATATTTTCCGGAATACAAGCGAGATGGTGCCGGTAACGGCGGAGACGAACCACTGTGAAAATTACCTCAAAATTCTGCTGCTGCGCTATCCGGAAAAATTCACCTATTATTTTGAGGTTCATGAAGAGGTGGAAAACGCGGTAATCTTCCCGTTTCTGATTCAGGTGTTTGTAGAGAATGCGGCAAAACATGCCCTGACGCTGGAGACGGTTCCGCTGATTTCCGTGACGGTTTACCCGGAGGACCGCGGCGAAGAAAAGTATGTCAACATTTATATTTCGGACACCGGAAACGGCTTCCCGGAGGAGACGCTGCAAAGGCTGAAAGCAGGGGAAGATATTTCCGAGCATGGAAAGCATATCGGGATTGAAAACTGCCTGAAACGATTCCGTTATTATTATGGTGATACAGGAGAGATTCATTTCGATAACAGCCCGCTCGGCGGAGCGATTGTAGATATCCATATTCCATACAAGACAGGGGGAGAAGAACATGAAACTATTGCTCGTGGATGATGAAGAGTACGTGATTGAAAGTATCAAAAGAAATCTCGATCTTACAGAGACCGGGGTGAGCGAGGTGTACACTGCGTTTTCCGTACAGCAGGCGAAGAACATCATGGGAATGGTGGATATTGATATTGTAATCAGCGATATCGTGATGCCGGGCGGAACGGGATTCGATTTTGTGGAGTGGGTCAGGAAAGAGGAGCTGAAGGTCCAGGTCATCTTCCTGACAAGCTATGCGGAGTTTGACTATGCCAGAAGAGCGATACAGCTGAACAGTGTCGATTATCTGCTGAAGCCCATTGATTTTGAAAAGCTGAAGGCGGCCGTGCAGCGTGCGGCGGAATCTGTTGCGAAAGAAAAGAAAATACAGGATCTCAGGCAGGAAAGCATCAAGTGGAATCAGAACAGAAAAATTCTGCAGCAGGATATCTGGAAAAATGTGCTGAAAAGCGGCTTCTCCGAGGAAAAATTCTGCGAAACGGCAGCACAGCGCCAGCTTTCATACGGACCGGGACACTATTTCCGGCTGATTTGTCTGATGCCGGAAATAAAGAGCAATAAGCGGGAAATGTGGGATACGGCGACCATGGAATTTGTGATCGAAAATGTGCTGTCGGAACTGTATGAGGAAACGGACATTGCGGTAGATACTGTTTTTTATCAGGAACCGGGCATCTACTGGATTGTTACGCAGTCAAGGGAAAAAGCATTCCCGCAGGACGGCGGGCGGGACTGTGAAATTCTGCAGCAATTTGTTGCGTGGATGAATGAAAAAATCTATCCGGAGCTGTGGTGCGGCGCCGGGCAGTGGGAATCTGTACTGGGGATGCAAAAGCAGAGCCGGAATCTTCAGAAAATGCGGGAGGGAAGCCTTTCCGTGCGGAACGAGGTGCTGTTTCTGAACGAATTTCAGGCTCCGCAGACCAGCTACGAAAATAAGGAGCTGGATGTATGGAAAGCGCTGCTTTCGGAGGAAAAACCGGAGGAACTGCTGGAGCGGCTGCAGAAATACCTTGACCGGACGGAGCGGGAAGGAATGATTACCAGGGAGCTTCTGGTAGCACTCCGTACCGATCTGACGCAGGTGGTGTATGCATGGCTTTCGGAACGGGAGATCAAGGCGTATGCACTGTTTGCAGATGCGGATATGGAAAACCTGCATCGGAATTCCCTTTATGGCAGAGAAGAGATGATGGAATATGCCGGGGTACTGGTTCGGAAAGCAGTTCAGTACAGACAGTACATCAACAAATCAGATTCGGTTACGAGCCAGGTATGCGCTTATATCGATGCACATTACAGGGAGGAGATTCACCGGGAGGAGCTTGGGGAGCTTGTCTTTTTGAATACGGATTATCTGTCCCGGATTTTTAAAAAAGAAAAGGGTATTTCGATCAGTAATTATATTATCCAAAAGCGGGTGGAGGAGGCAAAAAAGCTTCTGACACAGAGCACGCTGCCGATCAATACGGTGTCGCTGTATGTGGGGTACAGCAATTTCTCGTACTTTACGAAGATGTTTAAGGACAATACGGGATACGCACCGCTGGAATACCGAAGAAGTTTTAGTGAAAAATAGCGGAAAGCCACCCTTCACATGTTCGGGAAATAACAGAGGATTTTATCACTTTCTTACGCACCGGAACAGCAGCAAACAGGTCGGAATAGTGAAAGAAAAAGGTCGGATCAGGGGATATTTTTTTCAAGTCAGATGTGGTAAAATTTTAGTATAAGATTCAGAAAAAAACGGAAAAACGATATTTTTCTGACATTTTAGGGGTTTCTGAAGAAGCAGATACAGCAAAAACGAGGTATGGAGGAGAAAAAATGACCGAGCAGAAATTAAAAGAGCTTCTGGCCGACATGACGCTGGAAGAAAAAGTGAACCAGATGAGCCAGGTGGTGGGTGCCTTCTTCAATAAAGATATGGACATCACAGCCATGGGACCGATGGCGGATAAAGGCTTTACGCCGGAAAATGTTGCGCTTTCCGGTTCCATCCTGGGCAGCATGGGCGCAGAAACGTTAAAGAAAATCCAGAAGGATTTTGTGGAGCAGCACCCGCATCACATCCCGATGCTGTTCATGCTGGATGTCATCAACGGCTTCAAGACTATTTTCCCGATTCCGCTGGGACAGGGCGCAACGTTTGAACCGGAGCTCTCCGAAAAGTGTGCGGCAGTTGCTGCAAAAGAGGCAGCCGTTTCCGGCCTTCACGTAACCTTCGCACCGATGACCGACCTGGTCCGCGATGCAAGATGGGGCCGTGTCATGGAGTCTACCGGTGAGGATCCGTATCTGAACGGTCTGTTCTGTGCCGGAATGGTACGCGGATTCCAGGGAGACGATCTGAAGGAGCCGTACAAGATTGCTTCCTGTGTGAAGCATTTCGCAGGCTATGGTGCTCCGACAGCAGGAAGAGACTACAATACGGTAGAGCTTTCCGAGCATACCTTCCGTGACTTCTATCTGCCGTCCTACAAAGCCGGCATCGATGCAGGAGCAGCGATGGTAATGACTTCCTTCAACACGGTAAACGGTGTTCCGGCAACCGGAAACAAGAAACTGATGCGCGGCATTCTGCGTGACGAGATGGGATTTGACGGCGTTCTGATTTCCGACTGGGCGGCAATCGAGGAGATTATTTACCACGGCTACTGCGCAGACCGTGAGGAGGCAGCTGTCCGCTCCGCCGAGGCAGGCGTTGACATTGATATGATGACCGGTATTTACTGCGAAAACCTGTGCCGTCTTGTAAGAGAGGGCAAGATTTCCGAGGATCTGATCAATGAGTCCTGCATGCGTATTCTGGAACTGAAAAACAAACTGGGACTGTTTGAAAATCCGTATAAAGACGCAGACGAGACGAAAGAAAAAGAGGTAATTCTCTGCAAAGAGCACCGCGCCCTGGCAAGAGAAGCCGCAAGAAAATCGTTTGTACTGCTGAAAAACGAAGAGAAAATCCTGCCGCTTGGCAAGGAGAAAAAAATTGCCTGGGTCGGACCGTATGTCCACAGCAGAAACCTGATGGGCGCCTGGTCCTTCATCGGAGATGCAAAGGATGTGACAAATCTGGAAGAGGCCGTAAAAGCGCAGGCAGATACGACAAACATGAGCTTCCATGCAGGTTCCCCGATGCTCGGCTCCGACATCCGTCTGGAGGGCTTCGGTGAAGCGATGGAGCAGTCCCATACACCGGAGGAAGAGGAGGCAATGCTTCTTGAGGCTGTAAATGCAGCAAAGGAGGCCGAGGTTGTCGTTCTTGCGATCGGTGAGGACCGTCTGCAGTCCGGCGAGGCAACCAGCAACGCGAACATCCGCATCCCGGAAATCCAGCAGAGACTGCTTGAGCGCGTTTCAGAAGTCAATGAAAACGTTGTCGTTGTTCTCTTCAACGGCCGTCCGCTCGACCTGCGCGATGTCGTATCGAAAGCAAAAGCCGTTCTTGAAGTATGGATGCCGGGTACCGAGGGTGCCAATGCAATCGCAGATGTTGTTTTCGGCGCATACGCTCCAAGCGGTAAGCTGACCATGAGCTTCCCGTACTCTGTAGGCCAGGTGCCGGTTCACTACAACGAGTATTCCACCGGAAGACCGCATGTGCCGGGCAAAGACAAAGACCGCTTCCGCTCCAAATACCTCGATATCCCGAACGCACCACTGTTCCCGTTCGGATATGGCCTTGGCTACACCAGCTTTGCAATTTCAGATGTGAAACTGGACAAGGCAGAGCTTGGCATGGAAGATGAGATTAAAGCCTCCGTAACCGTGAAAAACACCGGCGATACAAAGGGAACCGAGACCGTACAGCTTTACATCCACGACGTAGCCGCATCCGTGGTACGCCCGGTGAAAGAGCTGAAAGATTTCTGCAAGGTAACCCTTCAGCCGGGAGAAGAAACCGAAGTCATCTTCAAAATCACAGAAGAAGAGCTTCGCTTCCTGACAGAAAATGAGCGTGTAGAAAGTGAAAACGGTGCTTTCGAAGTCTTCATCGGAAGCGACAGCACGACAGAGAATAAGGCAGAATTTGTGCTGAAAAAATAAGAAGCAATACTGGGATGTAGCGTAAGCGGAATCAAGATGGGGGTCTGAATCGCTACGGAAAGATAAAAGAAAAGCCAGCCACAAAAAGCGAAAAGAATTTTGCTTTTACGGCTGGCTTTTTTCTGCCGGTACCGTATTGACCCTTCTGTTAAAACAAAGTAAAATAGAAATTGGTATTGGGACGAAAGAGAGGAAAAGAAATGGGGTACTTAGGAAACAAGTTACAGGGGAAATACCACAAAGACACATTCCAGACCGCCGTCAACATGGCGTGGCCGGCGATCGTGGAGTCGTTTTTTATTGCATTTGCGGGTCTTGTGGATTCGCTGATGGTAAGCTCGCTTGGCTCTTACGCAGTTGCCGCGGTCGGCCTGACGACACAGCCGAAGCTGCTTGGCCTGGCGTTTTTCTTTGCACTGAATGTGTCGATTTCCGCCCTTGTTGCGCGGCGGCGAGGGGAACAAAGACAGAGTGCGGCGAATGAGACTCTGGTAACTGCGCTTGTATTTATTATCCTTGCGGCAGCTGCATTCAGTGTTGGATTTGTGGCGTTTGCAAGTCCGATCATCCATCTGTGCGGCTCAACGGCGGAGACGCATAACGGCGCAGTAACATATTTCCGTATCATCATGGGCGGTATGATTTTTAACTGTATCCAGATGGGGATCAACTCGGCACAGCGCGGTGCGGGCAATACAAAAATCACGATGCGCACAAATGTAACATCAAATACGATTAATATTATTCTGAATTATCTTCTGATCAACGGCCATTTCGGGTTCCCGGCACTCGGCATTCAGGGTGCGGCACTGGCAACCGTCACAGGAACGGTTGTCGGATGTGTGATGAGCATCCTTTCCATCACAAAGCAAGACGGATTCCTGAATCTTGGCTATATTCTGAAGAACAAAATTAAACCGACGATTGCAGCGTTCATCAGCCTGGTCAGGGTCGGGTACAGTGTGTTTTTCGAGCAGGTTTTCATGCGGATCGGCTTTATGATGACGGCGATCATGGCGGCCAAACAGGGAACCGATGCGATGGCGGCACACCAGGTCGGCATGAATATTATGTCGCTTTCGTTTGCGTTCGGCGATGGCCTCCAGTCCGCAGCGGTTGCACTGATCGGCCGGAGCCTTGGCGCAAAAAAGCCGGATCTTGCGAAAGAGTACGGCAGAACGTGCCGTCTGATCGGCGCGGGCATCGCAGTATGCCTCGTTGCCATTTATCTTTTCGGCGGAAGATGGCTGTACAGCCTGTTTTTTGAAGAACAGCATATCATTGAAATCGGTGTCAGCATCATCCATGTCATTATCTTCGTCGTCATTTTCCAGATCTGTCAGGTTATTTACATGGGATGCCTGCGCGGTGCGGGAGATACGCTCTATACGGCAGTTGCATCTATGATCAGCGTTACATTTATTCGTACGATCGTTTCGTATCTCGGCGGTTACACGCTGGGGCTTGGCATCGTCGGAATCTGGTTCGGCGTGCTGGCGGATCAGATGTCACGGTTTATCTTTGCAACGATCCGCTTTAAACAGGGAAAATGGGTGAAAATTAAGATTTAATCGAATCAAGCAGCGAAGCGGATTGCGAATATCCGCTTGACGTAACGATTCAGAGCCATGCGAAATGGTACTCTGAATCATTACCAATATAAAACTAAAACAGGAGGAAGCAAAACGATGTACAAATTTGACAGAGAAGCCTATGACAGGCGGATGGAGTGGTACCGCGACGCCCGTTTCGGCATGTTTATCCACTGGGGGCTTTATGCCATCCCGGCGCGCGGAGAATGGGTGCGGAGTACCGAGCAGATTCCAAAAGAAGATTACATGAAATATTTTGAGGAGTTCAATCCGGTTGATTTCGAGCCGCGGAAATGGGCCAAGGCGGCGAAAGAGGCCGGTATGAAATACGTGGTTCTGACTGCCAAGCATCACGATGGATTCTGCCTCTTCGACAGCCAGTATACCGATTTCAAATCCACCAACACGAAATGCGGCCGCGACCTCGTTGCAGAGTACGTTGATGCCGTCCGCGCAGAAGGACTGAAGGTTGGTTTGTATTTCTCCCTGCTCGACTGGTTCCACGACGATTTCCCACATTACGGTGACCGGAACCACCCGATGCGGAACAACCCGGCATACAAAAACGATGACCGCGATTTCGACCGCTACCTGACCTACATGCACAATCAGGTACGCGAGATCTGCACAAACTACGGAAAGCTCGATGTGCTGTGGTTTGACTTTTCCTACGATACGCTGCGCGGCGAAGCATGGAAAGCGACGGAGCTGATCAATATGGTGCGGAAGCTCCAGCCGGATGTCATCATCGACAACCGTCTCGAGGTGAGCGGAGAGGGCTACGGTTCTCTGGCGGCCGGAAATCCGACCCCGTACCACGGCGACTTTGTGAGCCCGGAGCAGATGATTCCGCCGAATGGCATCCAGGATGTAAATGGAAACGATATCGCCTGGGAATCCTGCGTTACGATGAACAATCACTGGGGCTATTGTGCCAATGACCACTTCTTCAAACCGGCACCGATGCTGATCAAAAAGCTGGTCGAGTGTGTATCGAAGGGTGGAAACCTGCTTTTGAACGTCGGCCCGGACGCCAGGGGAAATATCCCGGAGGAGTCGATCGAACGGCTGGCTGAGATTGGAAAGTGGATGAAGAAAAACGGAGAGAGCATTTACGGCTGCGGAAAAGCCGGTATTGAGAAACCGGACTTTGGCCGTGTGACGCGCCACGGAAACCATCTGTATTTTCATGTCTATGAAAATACCGTTGGGCCGTTGCCGCTGCCCGGCGTGAAAAAAGAAGAAATCCAGGCGATCCGCTACGTCGCAACCGGCGCGGAAATCCCGGTTTCCACAAGCTGGGTACACAGCGATTATCCGACCATGGCATTCGCCGATCTCGGCGAAGACCCAGTATTGCCGGATGGAGTCGATACAGTCATCGATGTGATTCTGAAAAAGTAGAGGGTAAAATCGGATTTGATCCTGGAGCGTGTCTGAAAAAGCATTTCCGCAATCTGCAGGCTTCACTTTGCGGTATCTTTTTTTTCAGACACGCTCTAAAAGTCTTACAAGTTCTTACAAAATTCTGTATTTTTCGTTCCGCTGATTGACAGTTCTGGCAGAAGAATGCATACTGAAAAAAACACAAGATCACAGTCCGTGCTTCGAAATTTAACCGAATCAAGCAAGTAGCGAAGCGGATTGCGAAGATCCGCCTGACTCCTTTTCCTGCGCAGGGAAGGATAAGAGCTTTCGGAGTGAGAAAAGGGCAGTCTGTTTTTAGAAACGAAGCAAGAGAATCACAGTTTCGTTTTACAAGAAAAAAAGAGGGGGAATAAAACATGATTCGTCTGAACCACGTCAGCAAAATTTACGGCGATGGAAGCAAAAAAGCCGTCGATGATCTTTCCTGGGATATCGAAGATGGAAAGATCACCGGATTTATCGGCCCAAACGGAGCCGGGAAAACGACAACATTAAAAATGATCACCGGTATCCTTGCGCCGTCCGAAGGAACGATTGAAATCAATGGAAAAGATATTCAGAAGGATCCGCTCGAAGCCAAGCGCCAGTTCGGCTTTGTGCCCGATGACCCGGATGCGTTTCTTCGCGTCAGGGGAATTGAATACCTGAATTTCATGGCAGATATCTACGGTGTCGGAACGGAAGAACGTCAGCGTTTTATCGAAGAAACCGCAAAACGCTTTGAGATGGAAGAGAACCTTTCGAGCCGTATCATGAGCTACTCGCATGGCATGCGTCAGAAAATCATGGTGATGGGCGCACTGATCCACAAGCCGCCGGTCTGGATTCTCGATGAGCCGCTGACCGGCCTTGACCCGCGCTCCGCGCACGAGCTCAAACAGATGATGCGTGAACACGCCGATGCCGGAAACGCCGTGCTGTTTTCCACCCATGTGCTGGAAGTAGCGGAAAAACTCTGCGACCGCATCGCCATTATCCATCACGGCCGCCAGGTATACCTGGGTACCCTGGAAGAATTAAAAGCGGCCTATCCGGATCAGACACTTGAAAATATCTTTCTGGAGATCACCGAACATGCGTAACTTATGGATTCTCACCCGTTTCCTTCTGAAAAGCGGACCAGGAAAAAGCAATCAGAAGAGCGGAAAAAAGAAAGCATTTTCGGACGGAGGACGTATCGTTGTATACCTTCTGCTTGGTGTCTGCCTCCTTCCCGTGTCGGTCTTACTGTTTCTTCTGGGATATTCCGGCTATACCTTCCTGCAGCCGCTCGGGCTGGAAACCCTGCTGATCGAGTTCGTCTGTGCCATTGGCATGATGGTCATTTTCTTCTATGGCCTGCCGCTGTTTCTGAGCGAGTATTACATGGACTCTGACCTCGTAAAGCTTTTGCCGCTGCCGTTTACCCCGGCGCAGATTGTCGGTGCGAAAGGCTTCTGCTGTCTGCTGAACGAATACTATCTTATTGTACTGCTGTTCTTTCCGTTTCTGTTAGGGTACGGGATCAGCGCCAAAATGGGCATTTTTTACTGGATCAATATGATCCTCGCCTGCCTTATTTTCCCGGTTGTGCCGCTCGTCTACGCCGCAGTTTTGACGATGCTCGTGATGCGTCTTTTCAAAAATATCCGAAACAAGGATTTCTTAAGCTACCTCGGATTCGCCGCATCCCTGATTTTTGCGATTGGCATCAACGTATTTTCGCGCAGTATCGGAAATTTTGAAATGCAGGATATCATGAACCTGATGGAAAGCCAGAAGGGCACTCTGCGCGCCTTCCGGACCATTTTTCCGAACCTGCCCCTGATGACCGGAAGCCTTGCAGATGCATCCTTTCTCAAAATGATACTCTACATCGCTACAACCGCCGTCATCCTTGCTGTCTTTTTCGCCCTCGCCTGGAAAATCTACCTCCCGGCTGTCCTCGGCATGAGCGAGACCACCAGCGAAAAACGCATTTTATCCAAAGAAGAAGTGACCCGAACCGTCAAAAGCAAAAATCCGGTCCGCACCTACGCGATGATTGAATGGAAAAAACTGTACCGCACACCGGCCTGGTTCATGAATTGTGTTCTGATGCCTCTCATCTGGCCGGTCTTCATGCTTGGTATTGCCCTCATTTCAATCATTTCCAGCCTTGGCATGGCTAAAACCACTGGCCTTTGGAACCGGCTTGTTGCCGATGGCACCATATTCCGCCTCCTGAAAGGGGAACTGCCCGTCGCAGTTGCCGTCCTTACCGCCGCCGGAATCGCCGTCATGACGTCCATGTTCTGCGTGATCTCCGCCACAGCGATGTCCCGAAAGGGCAGCGAATACATCTATATGAAATGCATTCCGATGAGCTATCACGACCAGATTCGTGCCATGCTGGTAAGCGGCATCCTGATCAGTCTCCTTGGCACCTTGCCGTACGCTCTGGTCCTCAACATGATTGCTGTCGTCTTCGGTCTGCACCCGGCGACCCTTCTTTACACCACGGCGATCACGGTTTTATTTACCCTGTTCGTCAACTATGAACAGCTCCTTTTTGACCTTGCATTTCCGAAATTAAACTGGGAAAACGAAACCGCCGCCATAAAATCCAACAACCGCTCCCTGATCTCCGTCCTCATCGACCTCACCGTCGGCGCAATCCTGATCGGAGCCGGCTACCTGCTGTACGGAAAACTTCACCTCAACATCCACATCACCACGAGCGTGATGATTCTGCTTACCGCAGTCCTGACCTTCGCCATGCGAACCGCCCTTTTTAAATGGGGCGTTCAAGTGATGGAACATCTGGAAAGCGCTTAACAGTTTCGAGACATAATAACAATATTAAAATGTGATAGAAAAGAGATTTCAGCCAATGTGCGGATCTCTTTTTTTTGCGCTCCTTTCCAATTTCGCTGTGTATTTTCTTTTATCGATTATGCTTCATTGTACTACTAAAAGACCTGTGTGGGCAATCCATTGCCGCCATTCCCCGAAAATTTTAAAAGACGGACAAAAAACAGAGGATTTCTCTCTGCATTTTGTCCGTCTCTCTACAATGTATTTATTGGATTCTCCGTTTACAAAAATGATTTCGGAAATGATGAACTAATTCATCGCCTCACCCTTCAGCAGTCTGCTGATGTGCTTGTACAGAAGCATGGTTACCAGTGATACCACAACACCTTTGATGATATTAAACGGTACAACGGCAAACAGAACAAAGGTCGGAAGGCTTGTAATTGCTTTGTTGACTGCGGATCCCATTCCCACAAGGGCATCCATCGGCATTCCAAAGGCTGCTGCATAAGCCGGAAGCAGTACAAAAGCGTTCAGAAGACCGCCGGCTGCTGCCAGAAATACAGTTCCGACTGCCATACCGATCATGGCATTTTTCTTTGTTTTCTGTGTTTTGTAGATCCATGCGGCCGGCATAACATACGCGCAGCCGATCAGGAAGTTTGCTACTTCGCCAACACCTGCGGTGGTACTTCCTTTCATGACAAGGTTCAGCAGAATCTTAATCAGCTCAATCGCAGCTCCGGCAAGAGGTCCCATCGCAAAGGCTCCGATCAGCACCGGAACTTCGCTTAAATCAATCTTGTAGAAACTCGGGGCAAACGGAAGCGGGATGTCAAAAAACATCAATACGACTGCGGCGGCGCCGAGCATTGCCACCTGTACCATGTAACGGGTTTTTCCGATTTGCGACATCTTTGATGTCTGTTTTGCTGTTGTCTGTGCATTCATAACTGCATTTCTCCTTTTTTCTGGAGATCTTGACCGGTTCTGCCGGAAGTAACGAGTCCAAATACGCTCCACGAATTTGAACTTGTTTTCGCGGCAGTCGCCAAGGTCTCGTGCAAGCACGGACTTTGGCTCGTTGCCCGCGAAAAAAAGTGCCCTGAATTCCTTTTCTTGAATTCAGGGCACCAAAAATATTTCCATGCAAATAAACTTTATTTCGTCTTCTTTCATCCAGACTTTAACTGTTGGTCCCGGAGTTGCACCGAGTCAGCCGCTGTTTGATATCGCAGCGGGTCGCGGACTATACCGCCAGTAGGGAATCACACCCTGCCCTGAAGATCTCCGTATTTTGTTTTTACAGGAATATTTTATTCATATTCACACAATTTGTCAATACTTTTTTCAGACAATACATGATCTGGTTAGTTTGCTACGCCCATCTGAATTTTTCCTGTGCTCTTATTTTTCAGCACACGCAGATAGCAGATCCGCATATCTCCCTTCAGGACAAGACGGATCTCAGATACGCCGTCCGTCTGCGGTCTGTCTGCGAGGGAAATTTCAACATCCTCATAAACCGGCTCGCGGTACCGGTTGCGCTCTTTTACTTCTTCCTCCGCATAGCGGTCCAGTTTCGGGGCGCTGCGGAACTCACAGGTTCTTGTGTCACCGGTAAAGCTTCCCATCGAAACACCGTCCACAAAGGCTTCCACACTGCCGCCGCGTTCACTCTTCACATGAAGCGCCAGAACAGCAGCATCGGAAAGATCACAGTCACGGTAAACGAGAACACCTTCTTTCGTCTCATCCTGCACGCGGACTGCCTTGAAATTGAAGTGGCCTTCCGTCAGATACATGTTCTCGTAATCATCGTAGTGGTCTGCCGCGGTAAATGCACTCAGATCGCGTACTCCCCTTTTTCCGCCCGGAATAAAGATTTCTGCGGAAACGGCTTTATCCTTGCAGGATGCGCCCGCATAGATTTCATACGTTCCTTCTTCTACCATCAGTCTGCGGCTGATGACATCGTAGAAGCGAAGCTCCTCCACCGGGATTTCCAGTGCGATGTGTCTCGTCTCGCCCGGGGCAATGTTTTTCACACGGACAAAATCAAGCAGCTGGCAGATTGGTTTCTTTACGCAGGATTCCAGAGCGGAACCGTAGATCTGGACAACCTCGTCGCTTGCGGTATCGCCGGTGTTCTTTACATCGAGGGAAATCTGCAGCAGGCGGTCGTCTTTTAAGGAAACCTTATAGTTCTCATACGCAAATGTGGTATACGTCAGGCCATAGCCGAATGGATACAATACCTTCCCGTCGAAATAGCGGTACGTTCTTTTTCCTTTGATGATGTCGTAATCGTCAATGTCCGGCAGCTGATCGATACTCTCATACCAGGTCATATTCAGACGGCCGGCCGGTGCATAGATTCCAAGCACAGCCTCTGCCATTGCGCTTCCCATATCCTGGCTTCCCGTTGCAGACATGATGATCGCCGGCAGTTTTTCCATCGCTTTCTGAAGTGTGTACGGATAATTCGTAAACAGCACCAGAACGGTATTCGGATTGACCTCTGCGATCCGGTCAAGCAGCATCTCCTGCTCCTCTGGCAGCTCCAGTGTGTTGCGGTCGATCTCCTCTTTCGCATTGATCACGGAGTTACAGCCGAGCGCAAGTAAAACCTGCTTTTTGCCCCGGACTGCAGCAACTGCTTTTTCAATTCCGTTTTCGACAACCTCCATCGTAATCGGAATTCCCTCCGTCTGCTCGAAGGAGAAAAATCCCTCTGCATCCTTATAAACCGGGTAATGGAAACGGTTGGTCAGCACAACGCTGCCATCCTCCTGCGGCTCCACGTGGAAAATCTCCATCACGAACCAGTCGAAGGCTTCCTCCCGGTCTGCCGCAATCTGTCCCATTTTCGGCTTTTCTCCCTGCGACTCTGAGAGTCTTGCACCGAGGTATTTTCCGGTACGGACACTCTTGAACGTATAGCTTCCCTCACCCCAGTATTCCTTGATAAACACATCTGGCTCATCTGCCATCTGAAGTGTTCCGTCTTCTGCTACGGCAAGACCTTTTCCATCACAGCGGAAAACAACGCGATCCAGACCATCCGCGAATGTAATGTTCTCCTGCTTCAGTACTTCCATCCCCTGCAGGAAGGTTGTGCGGTATGGTGCCGTTCCGCCGTACCAGTCCTGATACCATGCATCACCAAGCGGTCCGACAATGGCAATATCTTCTGCTTTCAGGGCTTTGTCAAGTGGCAGCGCTCCGTTCTCATTTTTCAGAAGTACGATCGATTCGCGGCTCAGCTCTTTACAGATTTCACGTGCCTTCGGGGAATCGATATCGTCCTCGGTCACACGGTCATACGGATTCAGATTTTCCCGATCATAAACGCCGAGACGAAGCTTCGTCTCCATCATACAGCGAATAGAGCGGTCCATATCCTCTTCTTTCAGAATGCCAAGCTCATATGCCTCGCGTGCCGCCTGCTCTACCATACGCGGATCGTCAGACATGGCATCCACACCGGCTTTCAGCGCCGTTGCGATCGTCTCCGCATGCTGTCCGAAATAGTGATGCAGATTCACGACAAGTCCCATCGCACCGCCGTCGCTGACAACGTGACGGAGACCGTACTGTTTTTTCAGAATATCGGTCACTTCCGGATTCAGGATACCGATCGTTCCGTTGATCTTGTTATATGCCGTCATAATGCCCTCTGCGCCGCCATCCTCAATACATCTGCGGAATGGCTCCAGATACAGCTCATATTTGTTCCGCGGGTCAATGGAAGAATTTTTCCATCCGCGGCCGACCTCTGTGTTGTTTCCATAGAAATGCTTTAAGGTTGCTGCACAGCGCAGATACTTCGGATCATCACCCTGCATTCCCCGGATATAAGCACCGGCCATTTTTCCGGTCAGCACAGGATCCTCTCCGTAACCTTCTTCGTTTCTTCCCCATCTCGGATCGCGCTCAAGATCAACGGTCGGAGCCCATCTGCTGAGTCCATGGCCCTGGTGACGGTGCCATACAACGCGTGCTTCTGTTCCGGTCACTTCACCGGCCTTTTTGATCAGCTCCGGATCCCACGATGCGCTCATACCAATCGGCTGTGGGAAAGATGTTGTCACATCCGGTTTTCCAAGTCCGTTCTGATCGTTTCTTCCCTCAACGCCGTGTGCCGCCTCACCGCCTACCGATACGCCGGGAATGCCAAGGCGTGGCAGATCCGGCGAAGAGCTGGCGAGGTATCTCAGTTTTTCTTCGACCGTCATTTCTTTTAACAGCCAGTCGATTCTTTCCTGATCCGTCAGTGATGCATCCCAGAACGGTGTGTTTTTGTTTACCTGAAACTCCTTCTTTTCTGTCATTTTTCAAAAACCTCCCGATGATTTTGTCTCATGAAATTGTTTGCAGATTTTCCATATACTGTTATCTTTTTACAATGTTTCACATTTCCCATTACTGTCGCTGTATTTTAAAACATGGCCTGACATTTAATAATATCAGACCATGTTTTTGTGCCGCCTTCCGTTCAACGGCAAAACCTTATGTTTTTATGTTTTTGCTTTACTTACTCTACATCAACAAGTTTGGTAGCAAGGAACTCTGTCATAGCTTCTTCTGCATCTGCCAGACCATTGTCTGTCAGCTCCTGTACCATGCTCTCCCAGTTTGCATCAAACTCATCTTCTGTACCAGTTACGCACTTAACCAGTCCTGGCCATGCAATTTCATCCAGAATAGTCTGTTTCTCAGCAAGTTCCTGTGGCTGCTGATATGCCCACAGTGCAGAGTATGGAAGAAGATCGAACTCTTCCGGCTGTGCAAACATGTCGGTCAGCATCTCAAATCCCATCGCTTCGCATCCTTCTTTTTCTGCTGTATTGTAGTTTGCAATAACAGACTCTTTGGTAGTTGGAGTGTATGGGAATCCGTCTTCAGAGTAGGAACCTGTTCCGTAGATCGGGAATCCAGTGTAGTTGTCAATACCGGTATTCTTTGCATAATCCGGATCAGACTGAGCTTTTGCAACTTCTTCATCGGTACGATATGGCTGTCCGTCATCATCGAGGAAGTAGTTCTCGCCTTCGATACCCCAGTGATACAGGATCTGTCCTTCATCGGAGCACAGATAGTCAAGGAATTTGATGGCACGAACCGGATCTTCACAGCTCTTGGTAATTCCAATACCCCAGCCAACGGTAGTTCCCTGATACAGAAGGGCTTTTTCTACCTGATCTTCTCTTAAGGTTACAGGAAGTCCAACATAAGTCTGATCTACTTTTCCGTCTGCTACCAGAGTAGCTTCGCACTGGCTGTAATGCCACTCAGCATCGGTGATGGCAACAACACGGCCGCTGGCAACTTTTGCAATATAGTCATCATCTGTCTGCGTTGCAAAGTTCGGATCCAGGATACCTTCGTTGTACATACGGCACAGCCATTTGAAGTATTCTTTCTCTTCATCTGTTACATGTTTGTAATGTACGTTGTACTCGTCGTCAATGATCCACTGTCCATTATCCGGGGATGCATCAGCGATCAGTCCTGCCGGGTTTCCAAGGGTAATCATCCAGTGCCAGTCAGAAGCACTCATGGTGATACCGATCATATCCAGACCATCTTCTGTTTTTGGATGTGCTGCAAGATAGCTCTTGATCATTTTTTCATACTCATCCAGTGTCTTCGGATATTTATAATCGTTCTCTTTTAATGCAGCCCACTGAATCTGGCAGCTTCCGCCTGTTGTCAGGGTTTTCTGGTTTACACCTGCGTAGGAAAGCTGATAGATTCCAGGATCATCCTGGCTCCATTTCAGTTTTTCCATCTCTGCTCCGTACATTTTTTTGATGTTTGGACCATATTTTTCAATCAGGTCTGTCATATCAATCAGCGCGCCTGCCTGATACAAATCCGTTGCTGAGCCTTTTGCATAAATCATGTCCGGATACTCATCATTTGCGATCATCAGCGCAACATCTTCTTTTGCATCACCCTGGGATGCTACCGGATAGGAAACATCAAGTGTAACGCCTGTTGCCTCTGTGATTGCTTTTGCTACCGGGTTATCCCAGTTGCCGTTTTTACCATCAGCGTTAAAATACTCAAAGGTAATCGGAGATTTGTCATCTGCATCATCTGCTGTCTCGCCTGAAGAACTTGCCTCTGCCGCTGATCCAGTCTCTGTGCTGGACCCTCCCTTGCTGCTGCCACTGTCGGAACCGCATCCTGCGAGCATTCCGGCCACCATAGCAGATACTAACATGAGTGATACTACTTTTCTTTTCATAAAAGCCCTCCTTAAAATGGTTTATGTCATCCTGCACTCTTTCTTTCGCCTGGCAGGAATAAACATCATCTTTTTCTAAAAATTTTTTAATACTGTTTTTTATCAGTCTTTAACAGAACCAAGTGTCATACCGCCGATAAAGTATTTCTGAAGGAACGGATATACAATAACGATCGGCACAGTTGCTACAATCGTTACGGCCATACGTACGGACATTGGTGTTACGGCCGTCTGTACATTGGTTCCTGCATGAACGTCCATTTTCATGGTCGCCTGGTTCATAATCTCATACAGTTTGTACTGCAGAGTCGGGAGTTTTTTCGCATACAGGTAAGTATCCATGAAGGAGTTCCACTGTCCTACTGCATAGTACAGACCTACGGTTGCGATAACCGGTTTGCAAAGCGGCATAACGACTTTATACCAGATCTGAAAATCGTTTGCTCCGTCGAGCTTTGCTGCCTCCTGCAGAGCCATCGGCAGTCCGTCGATATAAGAGCGGACCAGAATCATATTATAAACCCACATCAGACCAGGCAGAATGTATACCATGAAGTTATTGCCCAGCTTTAAGGTACGGATAATCAGAAGGTATTCCGGAATCATTCCGCCACCGACATACATGGTAACAACGAACAGAAGCTGAAATGGTTTGCGGAGTACGAAGTCTCTGCGGCTTAATGTGTAAGCAACCATCGAGGTACATACAATACCTACGATTGTTCCGATGATGGTTCTTGCTACAGAAATCACAGCCGGCATTGCAATGCCGCCGTCTTTAAATACATATTTATAGTTGCTTAATGTAAACTTTCTCGGAATGATGAAGTTTACATTCTTAATGGTATCCGTAGAATCGTTGAACGAAATCGCCAGTACGTTCAGGAACGGATAAATGGTGATGATGACGAGGAATACGAAGATTACCGCCAGTACGTAGTCAAATTTTTTTGCTTTCTTGTTCATATTCGCGTCCTCCTACATAAGTTTATCTTCGCCTACCAGACCGGCAATCTTATTGGCGATCAGCAGCAGGGTAACGCTGACTGCAGACTGGAATACACCGATTGCGGTACCAAGACCGTAGTTGCTGTTTCCGATACCTCTCTTATAAGAGAACCAGGAAAGTACCATCGTGTGATCCTCAACCAGCGGGTTACTAAGAAGCATCTGACGCTCCATACCTACGTTCAGGGCGCCACCGATACTCATAATCAGCAGTACGATGATGGTCGGTCGGATACCCGGCAGAGTGATGTGCCAGATCTTCTGCAGACGGCTTGCACCGTCCATATCAGCGGCCTCGTAAAGACCAGGATCAATACCTGCCATGGCGGACAGATAAATAATTGCGTTCCAGCCAACCTCTTTCCAGCAGTTAATCAGGATAATGGTTACCCAGATAAGCGGTGAGTTGGAACTCATCAGGTGCAGGTTCTTGCCGAAGATACTGTCAACAACACCGCCGTCGTTGAAAATATTCTTTGCAATACTTGCAATAATAACCCAGGATACAAAGTGCGGCAGATAAGAAATGGTCTGCGTTACTTTTTTGAACTTCATAAAGAACATCTCGTTCAGAAGAACCGCAAATGCGATTGCTGCGATCGTTCCAACCGCGATGTCAAGGAAGCTTACTCCCAATGTGTTGATTAATGTCTGTGTGAACAGACGGTCTTTGAATGCATCTGTAAAATTTTGAAATCCAACCCAGGTTCTCTCCCAGATCGGAAGTGCAAATGTCGCAGGTTTTACCTCCTGAAATGCCATGGTCC
Source organism: Blautia sp. AF14-40 (assembly GCF_003479665.1). Lineage (NCBI taxonomy): Bacteria > Bacillati > Bacillota > Clostridia > Lachnospirales > Lachnospiraceae > Blautia > Blautia sp. AF14-40. Next base: position 9,749 of record NZ_QUHK01000027.1, on the reverse strand, counting down.
ATCCCCACAGCGGAATGTACTTGAAGATAATCAGCCAGATTACAAATGGTACTGACATCACAAGCAGCCAACGCTGTTTCCACAAGATTGCAGGGGTAATTTTCTCTCCTTTTTTCTTTTTCATTTTTTCCTTCGCCATACTCCCCATCCTTTCCGTTGTTTTGTGCGTTTTTATTACGCATTTTCTTTGATTATTTGTGATATTTACATCATATCAAATAAAATCCCCGTTTGATATTGTGTATTTTGTCCACTTATATTGACTTTTTTTATCTTTTTCCACATTTTCAGTTGCTATGGCAGGCATTTTTACTAATTTATATGCGTTTGTTTTTATTTTTTACACCAGCTTACAATTCTACCAATCAGTGTTTTTTTTGTAAAAAAAGCAGGAAAACGTAATGGGGGATTACATTTTAAGAAAAATGTCAGTTTTTTATCCAAATAATCTCCGTTTTCTCTGCTATGATAAACACCATAGAACCAAGAGGGGAAAAACGAGATGAGCCAATACAACATATTAGTCGTAGACGACGACCGGGAAATCGTAAGATCTCTCGGCAAACTATTAGAACTGGAAGGCTACAGGGTAAAAAAAGCCTACAACGGCATGGAGGCACTCGACATCCTCATGACCGAACAGATCCATCTGATCCTGCTCGATGTCATGATGCCCAAAATGAACGGCCTTTCCGCCCTGATGAAAATAAGAGAAAAAAACAACATCCCGATTATCATGCTTTCCGCGAAAACCGAAGAGAGCGATAAAGTCATCGGACTTTCGATGGGCGCCGATGATTACGTGACAAAGCCGTATAATACCGCCGAACTCATGGCCCGTGTTAAATCCCAGCTCCGCCGTTACTTCTCCTTAGGCGCCGCAAACGGAACCACACAAAGCCAGGATATCCTGAAAAACGGCGGTCTGCTGCTGAACCGAAACACCAAAGAACTCCTGGTGGACGGTGAACCTGTTCGCCTGACCGCAACCGAGTACAAAATTATGGAGCTTCTGATGGAGCATCCCGGCTATGTATTCTCAGCCGAAGAAATCTACAGCCAGGTCTGGCAGGAGGATGCTTACAGCGTAGAAAATACCGTCATGGTTCATATCCGGCGCATTCGTGAGAAAATCGAAATTACGCCGAAAAATCCAAAATATTTAAAGGTGGTGTGGGGAATTGGATACAAAATTGAAAAAATTAACGGAGACTGAAAAACGCATCCTGCTGTGGATGCTTCTCGATCTTTCTATGGTACTGATTTTGTGCGGAAAGCTTCTGCGGAAATGGGCCAGTGAATTCGAATGGGGAATGTGGCGCAACATCGAATGGGGTATCGGCATTGGAGTGACGGTAGTCGGCGTTTTGGGCATAGCCGCAGCCTTGTATCTGGTATGGAAATTCCGAAAAAATACCGGGAACTCGAAAATGACTGCTTTTGCCGGCAGTGAACCGGAAAAAGCGGGAAAAACAGCAAAAAGCAGCGAAGGGGCAGCCGCAGATAAGTCCGAGACAGATGAAATAGAAAAATCCCGGCAGATGCAGTTTGAGGCAAGAGCCGCTGCGGAAGCAGAGAAAGAGCAGCTGTTTCTGAAAAAATCCGAAAAGGTGCCAAATGAGCTTCTGGTTCTTGTCGGAGGATTTGCTTTTTTCGGATGGCTTCAGCCGCTCCGGCACAGCTATGCCAGATACCGCATTGTTGCCGAATGGGGTACTGTAATAGAGTGTGTGCAGACAGGTCTTCTGTTTTTTGGAATCTGTGGCGTTTTCCTTCTCAGTGCCGGCATTCTTGTCTGTCGCTATGAAAAGAAACAACTGAGAGAAATGTCCTTTTTTTGCAGAGAAAGGAAGCGTTACAGAGATCGGACCAGCCTGGAACGGCAGCTTGCCGGTCAGAGTAAATGGCCGTTCCGTGTGGCACTGATTGCGGAACTTCTAATCGTGATTACCATGATCACCGGACTGATAAACGGAATGGATGGCGAGGTACTGTTTGTCATTCTTCTTGGGCTGACCACGCTGATTTTAATTCTGTTTGCCTGGAAAACATACCGCAGTCGCCTGAACCGGGAGATGGGTCTTTTGATGGAACAGATCCATACGATGGCAGAAGGCAGCATGGAAAGCCGGATCCATGAAATATCCGAAAAATCTCTGCTGTATCCGGCATTTGCAGAGCTGGAAAATATTGAGAGCGCTATGCAGAAGAGCGTAGAAAAACAGATGCAGGCGGAGCGTCTCAAAATTGACCTGATTACCAATGTATCGCACGATCTGAAAACACCGCTCACCTCGATGGTCGGCTATACGGATCTTCTGAAAAAAGAGGATCTGACACCGGCGGCACAGGATTACGTCGAAGTGATTTCTGTGAAACAGGAACAGCTAAAGGAGATGATCCAAAGCCTCTTCGAGCTCTCCAAATCGACAAGCGGAACCGAAAAATTCCAGATGGAAAAAATGGATATGAAACGGTTGATCGAGCAGACCCTCGCCGATATGGACGATGCGATTGCGCAGAGCAATCTGTCGTTTCGCACGGCGCTCGGAGATGAGCCGCTTCCGTTCCTTGGGGATAATGGGAAAATGTACCGCGTGATACAGAATCTCGTGGAAAATATCCTGAAATACAGCCTTTGCGGAACGAGAGTTTACATTGACGCAGGGAAGGAAAACGGGGAGATTTTCGTGACGATGAAAAACATTTCCGCCTATGAGATGAATTTTGAAGCGGAGGAAATGATGGAACGCTTTGTGCGCGGCGACGAATCACGGACGAGCGAGGGGCACGGCCTTGGCCTTGCGATTGCATCAAGCTACACGGCCAACATGGGCGGCCGCATGGAGCTTGCGGCAGACGGCGATCTGTTTAAAGTCATCCTGCGTTTCCCGGAGGCAGGCGAGGATTCTGCAGCGGGAGAAACAGCCACAAAAACCTGACTTGCATAAGAATGAGACAGAAGCGGGATTGCAGCAGGAAGGATCTGCAGAAGGATTCTGAGAGAGTATGTAATCCCCAGGAGGAAAAAAATGGAGACAATCAGTATTATCATACCATGCTACAACGAAGAGGAAGCAATTCCGGTTTACTACGAGACGATGGTACGTCAGATGAATGAGATGGAAGAACAGCAGAAGGTTCAGTTCGAGCTGATCTTTGTTGACGACGGCTCGAAGGATCACAGTCTGTTTGAGATGCGCCGGCTTGCGCAGAAGGATATGCGCTGCCGTTACCTCTCGTTTTCGAGAAATTTCGGAAAAGAGGCAGCCATGTACGCCGGACTGCAGGCGGCTAAAGGCGATTACGTAACGGTGATGGATGTCGACCTTCAGGATCCGCCGTTCCTTCTTCCGAAAATGTACGCGATGCTGCAGAGCGGTACCTGTGACTGTGTGGCGGCACGCCGGAGCTCGCGGGAGGGCGAGGGAAAAATCAAATCCTTCTTATCAAATGCCTTCTACAGTGTGATAAACCGCCTTTCCAAAACAGAGATCGTAAGCGGTGCAAGGGACTACCGCCTGATGAGCCGCAAAATGGTGGATGCCGTGCTGGAAATGAGTGAGTACAACCGCTTTTCCAAAGGAATTTTCGGATGGGTCGGCTTTCACACAGAATGGCTGGAATTTGAGCATGAGGATCGCTGCGCCGGAACATCAAAGTGGCCACTTCGAAAGCTCCTTGCGTACTCAATCGACGGCATCACAGGTTTTTCCGTAGCCCCGCTGTCACTCGCATCCGTCATGGGCGTGCTCTTTTTCCTGATTTCGATGATTCTGATCGTGTTCATTATCGTAAGAACGTTGCTGTTCGGCGATCCCGTTGCGGGCTGGCCGTCGATGGCATGCATCCTTTTTCTGGTGAGCGGTGTACAGCTTTTCTGCACGGGCATTGTAGGCATTTATCTTTCCAAGACATATCTTGAAACAAAGCACCGTCCGATCTATCTTTTAAAGGAGACGAGTGAAGAGACGGTCAAGATGCACAGTGTGCAGCCGGTGAAAAAGCAGGAGAGTGCTGCAAAGAGAAGAAAAGATGCCCATACGGCAGAAAAGAAAAATGTGTATTTTCCAGAGTATGCCGACAAACGCCATGCTTCTGAAAGAGGAGAAATCCGGGCATGAAAAAGGAAATCTTAAAGGAAATAAGAGAGCCGGGGAAATCACGGAAAAAGAAAGGTCAGCCGAAAGGACGGCGGAACGGCTTTTTGGAAGGTCTTACCGGAAAGGATTTTACGGCGGCTGGTCTGTTTTTCTTTTCTTTGCTTTTGTGCCGGCTGTTCGTCCTGCAATACGGCGTATTCGGCTCCTCGATTGACTGGATCAGCCAGCACAGCACCCTTGCCGATTACTTCCGAAAGCGGTTTTACGCGACCGGAAACCTCTTCCCGGATTTCGCATGGAATCTGGGAGGAGGTCAGAATATTTACCGTTTTGCCTACTACGGACTGCTGAGTCCGACCATGCTGTTATCCTACCTTTTCCCGTTCATCCCGATGGACCTGTGGGTGATGGGTTCCTCCGCGCTGCTGTATGCGGCGGATGCAGTGCTTTTTTATCGATGGATCAGCAAAAAGGGTCTGCATTACGGCAACTGTCTTTTTACATCACTTTTCTTTACGTGTTCTACCGCACTTCTATATCATTCCTATAATCAGCTTATGTTTGTCAATTATATGCCGTTTCTGCTGCTGGCTCTGCTGGGCGTGGACCGCCATTTTCAGAAGAGAAAGAGCGGTCTGCTGATTCTTTCCGTTCTTGGGATGATTCTGACCAGCTTTTATTTTTCGGTCGGCGGGCTGCTTGCGCTCACGGCGTATGCGGTGACGGAGTATTTGAAATGCGGTACAGAAAATGCTGCGTATGAAGCGGAACAGGAGAATCGAAAAGTGTCGCGGAATCAAAAGGCCGGGGCAGAGAAAAAGCAGAGGGCAGGTGAAAAATCTTCAGGAACAGTTGAAGCTTTGGCGGGTTTGCGGAGCTTTTTTGGCGCAGCAATCCGCTTTGCGCTTCCGGTCCTCGCAGGAATCCTTCTTTCCGGTATTCTGCTGATCCCATCGGCTGCCGCCCTGTTCGGCAGCAGCGGCGAGGGCGGACGCGGCACCGCAGCGGGCGGCATCGCAGGACTTTTTACCGATCCGGCGATGTGGAAACCGCAGTTTCTGATCCTGCGTCTCTGCTACACGCCGTACGGCATTGGCCTCTCCGCATTTGCGGGGGTGGCGCTTTTGGGCAGAGCGATCGGAAAGAGCCGGTTGCGTGAGAAACTGTTGTCCTTCCTTTTGCTGGTATTCTTTTGTATTCCCCTGTTCGGCTATCTGCTGAACGGCGGCCTGTACAGCAAAGATAAAGTATTCATCCCGTTTCTTCCGGTCCTCTGTGCAGAAGTCGGGCTTTATGTGGAAAACCAGCTTGTCCGGAAGCGGGAGTGTGGAAAAAATCGAAGCACCGGGAATTTTAAGCGCAAAGTCATGACAGAGCTGCGAGAATTGCTTCCGTACCTCATAGTTCTGATTCTGATGTGGAATGCAAAGCAAGAGACATACTTTGAACCATACTGGCATCTCGGCATACTGGATGTGATTTGTGTGACTGCGTGCTATCTGGCATGGCGGTGGTTTCCGGCAAAAAAACGGCTGCGGGGCAGAGAGCTTCCGTTTCTGCCGCTCGTCTTTAGTGCTGTGATTCTTGCATTTGCCGGAAAAGCAATCAATCAGGAAAAGCATGTGATGATCCCGCGTAAAACGTATGAAGCTCTGACGGACAGCAAGATTGCAGCGGCAATCCGCGAGATCCGTGCGGAGGATCCCGGCTGGTACCGTATGGAGCAGTATGGAGACGGCGGACAGAACCTTGCGAACGTCAACCGGATATGGGATATTGGACAGAATGTTTCGACGATTTATTCCTCGGCATACAATGCAGAATATAAGAAATTCCGGGACGAGACGTATGGGATTAATGAAGCCTTCCGCAACCGCATGATGCAGACGGTTTCCGATGATCCGCTGTTCTGGCAGTTCATGGGAGTGAAATATATTCTGGCAGAAACACGGCCGGAGGGGTATGAACTGTACCGGGATTACGGGGACTTTCAGGTTTATCGTGCCATATCCGCAGCGCCGGTTGCCTACGTGACAGACCAGGTGGTTTCCGAGACGGAATACAAATCATTACCTTATCCGCAGAACCAGGAAATACTGGAGACGGCAGCCGTGATCCCGGATCAGGAAATGCGGAAGACAACAGCGGCAATCCCGGATCAGGAAAAATCGGCGAAATCTGTGGATAATTTCAGAGCCGCTGCAGATTCAGATACAAAGAATGGTTCTGTAGGACCCCTGTTTCACAGTTGTTTTCAGAAAGTAAACCTTGAAATTCCAGAGACCGATCAGGAAGATCTGCGCATTCAGAAGACAGCGGACGGATATGAGATTGAGACGAAAAAATCCGTGACCGTCTCAGCAACGCTGCCGGGTGCCGCAGAGGGAGCAACGCTGCTCGCCGTTTCTTTCGAGGTGGAGAATCAGAAAGCGAGTCATGATATGTTTATCCGCATCAACGGCCAGACCAACCGCCTGACCGGCATCAACCATACGTATGCCAATGGGAATACACAGTTTAACTATCTTGTAACGATGAAAGAAGATGGAACCGTATTCATTCGGATGGGAAAAGGCCATTATATCCTGAAAAATTTTGAGACATGGACTGGTATGGCACAGCCGTTGGAAAAAACGGAGCAGCTGTACAGTCAGGCGGTTACCCTGATTGGCGGAACAACAGCAACATACGGCGGCGATGGCATCACAGGCGTGGTTTCCGCGGAAAGAGACGGATACCTCATCACCAGCATTCCATACGATGAAAATTTTGTGCTGAAAGTGGATGGGAAAGAAACACTGCTGTTCCGCGCAAACACGGCATTTCTCGGCGCAAAAATCCCATCAGGCGAGCACAAAATTGTTCTTGTGTACCATGCGCCCGGACGGACGGCTGGCAGTTGGTGCAGCCTGATGGGAGGAATGCTGGCACTCATCCTTGTGATCTGTGAAAAAAAGAAACAGCAAAACGGCAGCGAACGGGCAGGAGAGAGCAAAATGTTGCAAAAACAGCGGAAATATTATATCATCAGAGTGTAAAAATAGTTGTAGTGACACTTGGTGGAATGGAGCATATCTTTACAGCCGCAGGAAGAACTGGCAGCGTTTGCCCGTTTTGGAAACGCCGTTGCAAGCCTTTGTGTGGAGAAAAAAGGTGCTAGAGCGTGTCTGAAAAATCATTTCCGCAATCTGCAAGCTCCACTTTGCGGTATATTTTACCCTCATTCGGTTGCCGTAGCCCGCTACGCCGCCCTTATTCGGATAAAATCTCCCACGAACTGGGACTCGCAGCTCACGAAAAGCCTTTTTCAGACACGCTCTATTCCGGCCATGCCGGATCTGGCACAGGTAGAAAAAAGACTGGGGGATAAGAAATGGAATTAAGAGAGCAGTTAAATGGAATCCAGCATGTCGGTATTCCGACCAACGATATTGAGATGACGATTGCGTTTTATGAAAAGCTTGGATTTGAAATTGCATTCCGCACCGTAAATGAGGCGGCGGATGAGAAAGTGGCATTCTTAAAGCTTGGAACACTTGTGATCGAAACGTACGAAAACAAAGCTGCAGCACTGAAACCCGGAGCAATCGACCATGTGGCGATTGACGTAAAGAATATTGAAAAGGTTCACGAAATGATTACCGGGGCCGGTCTGAATACGACGCAGGATGAAGTACATTTCCTTCCGTTCTGGGAAAATGGCGTCCGTTTCTTCACGATCGAAGGACCAAATAAAGAAAAAGTGGAATTCAGCCAGTATTTGTAACGATTCCAAGCCATGCGAAATGGAAGAAAAATCGCGAATCATGCTTGCATGAATATCCGTTTGACCAGCAAAGCCTCTGCCGGAAAGCAAAATTTTTGCCCGGCAGAGGCTTTTTTACTTACTCTGAAACAAATACTACCGGATAGTCAAAAAAGCGCAAATTATCCCTATAGAGTAAAGGAGATGCAAAATTTATCTGCAGTTACAAAAACGGGGTGGAGTTTTTATGGAAACAGGGCAGGAAATCATTGTGCTTTCTGCACGTGAGTGGTAAAATAGAATAGATAATATATAATCTGTTTTGAATAAAAACAGGATATTTTAGATAACATATAATCTGTAACAAGAAGGGGAAAAAATGGAACAATTTATATGGGAAACTCCGGAAGAACTGGATCAAAAACTTGCGCAGCGAGTGAGAAAAATCAGAAAGAGACGTTCAATTACGCAGGAAAAATTAGCATCTATAAGCGGAGTGAGTTACGGCTCAATCAAAAGATTCGAAACGACAGGACAAATTTCCCTGTTATCTTTAACGAAAATTGCAATCGCACTGGATCTTGCAGATGAGCTCAGAAATATTTTCACGCAGGTACCGTATAAAGATATTCAGGAGGTTATCAATGAAACAAGATAAAGTACTGCAGGTGTGTTATGAGGATCAAACGGTGGGAACATTAGCTATGACGGCAGACCACAAAGTGGCATTTCAGTACAGTGATGAATGGCTGGAAACCGGATTTTCGATCAACCCATTTTCATTGCCTTTGCAAAAACAGGTATTTGTTCCAGTTAAGGATCATTTTGAAGGATTATTTGGGGTTTTTGCGGACAGTCTTCCAGATCATTGGGGCAGATTACTGTTGGATCGCCTGTTACGGGCACATAAACAAAATCCGGATGAACTGACCGTACTGGATCGTCTGGCGATTGTGGGCACATCGGGGATGGGAGCGTTGACATATCACCCGGAAAAGAATTTTCCAGAGGAGCAGAGCAGTGCAGATCTGGACAAACTGGCGGAAGAGTGTCAAAAGATACTGAATACAGAGTATTCGGATAAACTGGACGAATTGTATCTGCTGGGAGGTACCATCGGCGGAGCAAGACCTAAAATCATGACACCCATTGATAATGAAGAATGGATTATCAAATTTCCAGCGCATGTGGACGGAAAAGATGCAGGAAAAATGGAATATGACTATTCCTGCTGTGCCAAGGCCTGCGGAATTATGATGAGTGAAACGAGATTGTTTCCATCAGAAAAATGTAAAGGATATTTTGGAACTAAAAGGTTTGACAGGAGAAACTGTTTGAAAGGGAAAAAGAAAGTGCACATGTTGACGACAGCTGCAATTCTGGAATTGGATTTTGAGCAGCCAAGTCTGGACTATCATGGATTAATGAAACTGACAAAAATCATGACACGCAATTGCGATGAAGATGTTGAAAATATGTTCCGCCGAATGTGTTTCAATGTTTTTGCACATAACAGAGATGATCATTCGAAGAACTTCACGTATTTGTACGAAGCAGACGAAGATAAATGGCATTTAAGTCCGGCATATGATCTTACTTACAGTAATACGTATTATGGCGAACATACTACGTCAGTAGATGGAAATGGAAGAAATCCAGGCAGAAAAGAGTTACTGGCGGTAGGAACTGGTGCAGGGATGAAAAAGACAAGGTGTGAAGAGATCATAGACGAAATTGAGAAAAAAGTAAAGGAAATGTTGGAAGAATATCTTTTGGGTAAGTGATTCTCTTTGCATTCAAAAAATTTTAAACAGCAAGTTATTAACAGTTAAATAAAAAAGAGTTGCCAGACAAATGAACTGAACCGCTCCCCGTCAAGTAGACAATTGAAAAAATATAAA
>NZ_QUHK01000026.1:0-38583 GCF_003479665.1 Blautia sp. AF14-40 | reverse complement strand
TTTCTTTTGTGCAATATTTTGGATTTGCTCATTTATAGTATATAATTCAATTGTATGTTCACAAATCGTTTTTTTTCACTTTTTCAATATCCAAAGGTTTAGCTAAATGTGCGTTCATTCCTGAATCTAAACATCTTTGTACATCTTCTGCAAAAGCATTGGCAGTCATTGCAATAATCGGAATTATTCCTGCATCTGGTCGATTTAATGCCCGAATTGCTTTAGTCGCTGTCAATCCATCCATTACCGGCATCATAATATCCATAAGTATTGCATCAAATGTACCCACCGGATTATTATTAAATAATTCGACAGCCTATCCCGAAAAAGCATTTGGAAAACCGAAAGCACTAAGGGCCTTCCTTTGCATGGATGTGTCTTTATCCACAAATGAAATCCTGGACAATTACGTATGCAGGTGGCCAATTGAGGTGTTTTTCCGCCAATGTAAGGATAAACTGGCGCTGGACAGCTATCAAATCCGTTCTGCACAGGGAATCCGAAGATACTGGTTGATTATGTCATTTGCACACTATATGTGTGTTGTTGGAACCGGCAAAGTCTGTCCTTTTGAAACAGGGTATCGCAAGATCAGTGACATAATCCAGATGGAAAAATATCTCACCCTCTATCAATATGCGAGGGAATGCATTGGTTTTGACTCCTTTGTAAAGGTCGTGGCGTAGTTTTGTGCATTTTTTCAAATTTGCTCATTTATAGATAAAAAAAGGAAAAGCATTCCAGAAGATCGATAAGATCCGAAGGAATGCTTTTCCGATGTTATAAATCAATCACGGATCCGAAAAACGGATTTTAGCCTTGTTCCGCATACGGGTGGACGGACAGAAAAACTTACGGAAGCGGATGGCCTGCCGCCAGATACAGCTCGTACCATTCTTCCCGCGTCAGCGTAATATTACTTGCCGCGATAATCTCTTTCAGGCGGTTTTCGCTTGCCGTGCCTGTGACAAGCTGCATATTCGCCGGATGGCGTAAAATCCATGCTGCGGCAATCGTGGTATCGCTGACACCGTATTTCTCAGCGAGTCCGCGGATCTTCTGATTCAGTTCCGGGTACTCGTCACTGCCAAGAAAACATCCTTTCCAGGCCGGCATCTGGAATGGAGACCATGCCTGAAGTGTAATGTCGTGAAGACGGCAGTAATCCAGCAGACTTCCATCGTGATCAACGGAACCCGGAGTCTCCATGTTGACTTCCATTCCATTTGCAACAAGATTGGAAACCGGAATGCTGAACTGTACCTGATTGGCAACGAGTGGCTGGCGGACATATTTCTGCAGCAGTGCAATCTGCATCGGCTTGTGGTTGGAAACACCGAAATGGCGGACCTTTCCGCTCTCAAACAGAACATCAAAGGCGGCAGCTACATCTTCTGGTTCTACGAGCGCATCCGGCCGGTGGAGCAGCAAAAGATCGAGGTAATCCGTCTGCAGACGTTTTAAAATACCATCGACAGATTCCAGGATGTGGTCTTTCGACAGATCATAGAAGCCCTGGCGGATGCCGCATTTGGACTGGAGAAAAATATCCTCCCGTTTCAGGGACGGATCGCCGGAAAATGCCTCACCGAACACAGTCTCGCTCATGCCGCCGCCGTAGATATCTGCGTGATCAAAGAAATATGCGCCCTGCTCCAGCGCGGAGTGGATAAAATGATTCATCTCGTCCTTCGATTTTTCGGAAAGCCGCATGCATCCGACTGCAATGGAAGGAACCTTTCGCAGATGATTGCCTAAAATTGTTTCTTTCATAGTAAATATTTCTCCTTTGCAATGCTTCTGTATTCGCAGAGGTTTTCGTAAAGCAGGCGTGGAAGTACTCTGGAAGTACAGGAAGAATAGTAATTACGCTGCTTTTAATATATCATTTAAGTGCACTTGAGAGTCAATGGTTTTCGCGAGAAAAAGATAAAAAAATTGCCGGAATCGATCAAACTTCGACCAGAACACAGAAAATCCGTATTTTGTTAACAAAATCGGAACAAAATCGACAACAAAGTTTACTTGCATTTTCGGAAAAATGATGTAAGATAGGGGTATTCGAGAAAAAGATCCGACAGGATCGGAGAATCTGTACTGACTCAGATAATGGAGGTTTTACGATGGATGCAAAAATCATAGCCGGAATCCTGGCCGCAGGAGGCGCAGCCTTAGCTGTGGGCGGCATATATAGCATGAATAAGAAAACAGGTTATTTTAAAAAAGGAAATTCCGTCCGATACGATGTTTCCCGTATTCCGTTTAAGAAGACAAGTCCGTTAAAAGGAAAAACAGTTGTATTTTTGGGATCCTCCGTGACGAAGGGCTTTGCTGCCCACAACAATTCGTTTGCGGAGTACATAGCGAAGAAAGACAGCTGTACCTGCATCAAAGAAGCGGTCAACGGAACCACGCTGATTGATAATGGTGAGGATTCCTACATCGAGCGTATGCGCGACAGGCTTGATCCAAAGCAACAGGTGGATCTTTTTATCTGCCAGCTGTCCACTAACGATGCAACACACAACAGCCCGCTCGGTGAAATTTCGGAATCCCGCGATCTGGAGAGCTTCGATGTCGAAACTGTCTGCGGCGCGATTGAGTATATCATTGCATATGCAAAAGAAACGTGGCATTGCCCGGTGATGTTCTATACGAATCCACAGTATGATTCCAAGCCGTACGCGAAGATGGTAGAGGCGCTTCTGAAAATTCAGGAAAAATGGCAGATCGGTGTGATCGATTTCTGGAATGACGAACAAATCAACCGTGTTTCCCCGGAAAAACGAAAACTGTATCTTCAGGATCCGATTCATCCGATGAAGGCCGGCTATGCCGAGTGGCTGGTGCCTGTGATGGAACAGCGGATTGGTGAATATCTGGAACAGCAGGTATAAGCAAAGAGGAAAATAAAAATACTTTCGTGGTTTCTTTTGAAAAGATTCCGCGAAAGTATTTTTTGATTTACAGGAAACTTCGTTGAATTTTCCTGTAAATTAAAAAAGCCCTCCGGGCAGGATCGCACTGCGGCGGAGGGGAATTATGTCGCCAAAGCGACCCGCCGCAGGCGGAGAATCCTGCCGTAGCAGGATTCTTTCTTTTCTACGAGAACAGTGAGGCGGGATCCGCGCCTGCATTTTCCGCGTTTTTTCGTTTCTTACGGATCCGGAACTGTTTGAAAATGCCACAGATGGCAGCGTAAAGCTCCGGTTTTAGTTCTTCAAGCGGAACCGGCTGCTGGTACAGGATAGCGTTGTAGCTTGTACCGCTTACAAGCTCCAGAATCATATAGAACATCAGCTCCGGTGAACGATACGTATATGCTGCATGAGAGAGCAGAGATTCATAGATAGTGTAGATGGCCGGCGTGTCGGCAAACGGAGCAAAGGTAAGAGAATTTTTGAAGAATCCCCAGCTCAGATGCTTGGAAATAAGCGTCACGAGGCTGTGGTTGGCGGCAAACTGGTCGAGGATATTGTCGGTGATAAAAAGCACCTGCTCTTCAAAATCATGGATATCCGGGTGGCGCAGCAGATCTGAGTAGGCGGCCTGAAATACCTGACTCGCCTTATGTGCAATCAGATGATTCCGAATATCGTACTTATCTTTGAAATAAAGATAGAAGGTACCTTTTGCAACGCCGGCGTTATTCACGATATCCGAAATGGATGTTTTACTGAAGCCGTTGTTGATAAAAAGTGAGAAAGCAGAGTCCAGAAGGGACTCACGTTTCATTTGTTTGTTGTTGTCAATTTTTCCCACAGAGAGTCTCCTTTCCTGAAAAATATCACATCATGTGTCATTTACTTAACTACAATTATAGTTAGAATACATGGAAACTGTCAAAGGGAAAATGACTAATTTTCTCATTTTTGTGACTATGCACGAAGAAAAAAATGACCGATCGTCAATTTTGTGCAGTATTTAATGTTGACTAAGAGTCATTTTTGCGTTATAACATTAGATGATTGAAAGGCATAGGAAAAACATCCTCGATCTGAGGGAAACAGTATCCCGCAGTATCTTACTCCGAGCGGGTTTTACTTCTCTTATGATCCTGGATTTCATCATAAAAAACCATTATAAAAACCACAGAAAGGAAGTTTATCACAATGAATAGAAACAGAAAACTGAGAAAACAGATGATGTCTGGTCTTGCTGTTGGTATGGCTGCTGTTATGGGAGCTGCTCCGGTTTATGCAGCGACAGGAGAGGACGCAGCGGTTTCCAAAGAAGAAACCGTATATGTAAATGCAAATGCAGACGGATCGGAAGATCAGATCACCGTATCCAACTGGCTGAAGAACGCAGGAACGGAAAAGAACCTGAAAGATGAGAGTGAACTGAAGGACATCAAAAACGTAAAGGGCGACGAGGAGTTCACCCAGAGCGGAAACGAGCTGACCTGGCAGACAGACGGCGAGGATATCTATTATCAGGGAACAACCACAAAAGAGCCTCCGGTTTCCGTGAAGTTCACCTATTATCTGGACGGCAAGGAAATCAAACCGGATGACCTGGCCGGAAAGAGCGGAAAACTGAAAATCAAAGTTGACTATACAAACAACACAAAGACAACGGTTGACATCAATGGCAAGAAAGAGACGATGTACACCCCATTCGTCCTGATGACCGGAATGATTCTTCCGCAGGATACTTTCTCCAATGTCAAGATCGACAATGGTAAAGTCATTTCCGATGGAAGCAGAAACATCGTAATCGGATTTGGTATGCCGGGCCTGCAGGAAAGCCTGGGATTAAATTCCGATTCCCTTGAAGATCTGGTATCCGGTGACAGTGATTTCGAACTGCCGGAAAGCCTGGAGATCACTGCAGATGTGGAGAACTTCTCTCTGGATTCTACCTTCACCGTTGCACTTGACGATGTTCTCGACACCATCGATACCGACAACATCACCGGATACGATGACCTGAAGGATGCACTGAGTGATCTTGAGGATGCTGCAATGGAACTGGTTGACGGTTCCAAGGCACTCTCCGATGGTGTGGATACTTTAAAAGACAGCTACAAAGAGCTGGATGACGGTATCGGAACGTTAAAAGACGGCGCTGACGAGCTGAACAGCGGAGCCGGCACACTGGCAAGCGGAGCCGGCACACTGGCAAGCGGAGCATCGACTCTGGCAAACGGAACTTCTACTCTGAACAGCGGAGCTTCTACCTTAAACAGCGGAGCAGCTACCCTGTCCAACGGAGCATCCACCTTAAGCAGCGGAGCTTCTTCCCTGGCAAGCGGCGTAAACTCCTACACCGAGGGCGCTGATACCCTGAATAAAGCAATCCAGACGTATCTTGGAAAGAACGGTGTGCTGACTGGAAGCGTAACCGAGTATGTAAACGGTGTGAATAAAGTCGTTGCAGGCGTAAAACAGTACACTGACGGAACAACACAGCTGTCCGACGGCGTTGCTTCTTATGTAGCAGGCGAGAAACAGCTTGCAGCAGGCGCTGAGAAGCTTCAGCCTCTGGCAGACCGCCTGACCGAGGTAAACAGTGCAATCGCAACACTGAACGCAGCACTCGACGGAAAAGATGAGAATGATATTTTAGCAGGAGCAAAACAACTCTCCGAAGGACTGACCAGTTTGAACGAGCAGCTGCAGAGCACCGATGTACAGAGCCTTCTGACGATGGTAGACGGTATGACCAGCACCGGTTCTACCCTGATCTCCGAGACCGAGGCACTCTCCGAGGTTCTGAACACCACAATCGCAGGATCTGTCAACAGCATGATGACAAACGGCAACGAGCTGATGAGCCAGATGGATACGTTGTCCAAAGGACTTGAGAGCTACTTAAGCGGTCTGGAGGCACAGATCACGAATCAGGCAACGCAGATGGGAACCCAGATGGCAGCACAGGTTCAGGCATGGGCAGACGGAGCAGCAGCACAGCTGAACCAGGAAGCAACAGCAGCAGCACAGAGCGCAGCTGATACAGCAGCAAGCCAGGCATCCGCCGATGCAGCAAAACAGGCAAATGATCAGCTCTCTGCAGCAGCAGCTACACTGGATGCACAGATTTCCGCAGCTAAGAGCGCTGGAAATACAGAACTTGCCGATTCCTTAAGTAAAGCAAGAAACCAGATCGGAAGTGTCAGCGTTTCCGCTTCAGCAGGAACCGTTTCGGTTACTCCGGTTACAGCTCCGCAGATTACTCTTCCGGAACTGAACTTCGAAATCGAGCGCCCGGATCTCTCCGGTCTTGCAGCAATGCAGCAGAAGATGAGCGACATCAAGAGCCAGTACAGCGATCTGCAGAAGACGGTTGCAGCTCTGATGCCGCAGCTTGAGACCATGCAGAAACAGATGCAGACCATCACCGATAATAAAGCAGTTGTTGAGCAGAATCTTGGTGCAATGCAGAAACTGACCGCAGGTGTGGCACAGCTTGATGCAGGCGGAAGCGCTCTGTACAAGGGCATCGGTACTCTGTCCGCAGGTGTGAGCCAGTTGTACAGCAGCACAAATGAGAGTTTTGCAAAAGCAACAGCAGGCATCAATGCACTGAACGCAGGATTTACTCAGCTGAGTGCTTACAATGATACGCTGCTTTCCGGCGCAAGCCAGCTGAAAGCAAATGCACCGGCTCTGGTTGAGGGTGTTACGACTCTGCAGGGCGGCACGACACAGCTGACCGCAGGTCTTGGACAGCTGGGAAGCCAGTTAAGCGATGGATCTGCAAAACTTTCTGCAAACAGCGGAAGCTTAAGAAGCGGTGCTTCTCAGGTAGCAGGCGGAGCATCCCAGCTGGCAAGCGGAGCCTCCACACTGGCAAATGGAACTTCTTCCCTGGCAAGCGGAGCTTCTGAACTGAACAGCGGAGCATCTACGCTGGCAAGCGGAGCATCTACGCTGGCGAGCGGAGCTTCTACACTGGCAAATGGAACTTCTTCTCTGGCAAGCGGAGCTTCTGATCTGAAATCGGGAAGCAGCAGGGTTGTTGATGGTATTGACGAGCTGTCCGATGGGGCGAAAGAACTGGCTGACGGTACGAAGAAGTTTGAAGAAGAGGGTACCAGCAAGCTGAAGAGTACCTTTGAGGATGATCTGGGAGATGTACTGGATCGGATTCAGGCGCTGAATTCGGATAAATGTGCTTATACTTCTTACAGTGGTAAGGCAAATGGAATGGATGGAAGCGTGAAATTTATTATCGAGACTGCAGCAATTGAAGCTGCGGAAGAGTAATGTGATTCCACGGTAGATTGTGAGGCCGCCTGCGGTCGGGATGTTTTCCCCGACCGCAGGCGGCATTTACGTTAGGTGGGGTGCAAAAAGACAAAAAATAAGAACAGCCCGCGGATATGCGGGCTGCTCTTTCATAATGAGGGGGGAGATAGTTTTGAATGGTTCATCAACTATCTGAGATATAGTATAGTGAAGAAATGTGAGCAAAGTATGTCTATTTTCTAAAAGAAACAGTAAATTTCTAAAGAATAAGTGAATCCATCCATTGAGTAAATCACTTCCGTCCGCCAAAACGTAGATGGGTCCCCAGGCGCAGCGGAGCGTCCGCCCCCCGCGGTGCCTGGGGGTCGTATCCTCCCGTCCTATTCAAAAGAAAGTTTCCGGTTCCCATAACTCTTCCGGTACTGTCCCGGCGTCATCCCGGTGAGTTTTCGGAAAGCCGTGGAAAAATTATGCGCATCCTGAAATCCAACGTTATAGGCAATCTGAGAGACCGTGTGATTTGTGTCCGTCAGCTCGGCCATAGCGCTGTCCATTTTGGATTTCAGGATGAATTGTTTTAACGTCATCCCGGTGCCCTCGTGGAAGAGGGAGGAGAGGTATTTGTCGTTGTAGCCGAAATAACGGGCGAGTTCGGTGACTTTGAGGGACTCGCTGCTGTGGTACTGGATGTAGCTGATGATGTCCTGCAGGATCTGCGTCCGCTGCGTTTCGGAAGTGTAGGTGCGGTAGAAGGGACTCTGACAGTTGATTTCGCCGAGAACAGCGGCAGTCAGGCTGTTGTTGAGGAACGTGTTGTGGAAACGCAGGGAAGTGTCCTGGAGCTGCTTCATGAGGATGATGACGCGGTTCGGGGAGGAAAGCGTTCTCTGGAGCGGGATGCATAACGTTTCGGGGTAGTTGGATGGAAGCTGGGCGGGAGCGAGGTCCTCAAGGCGGTAGGAGGATGGCGGTGCAGCATGAAACTCATCCAGAACCGATCCGGCGGTCGGGTCAGAAGGAGCGACGATCGGTGCGGAGGGGATACCCGGGATAAAATGGAGCCAGTAGAAAGAGCAGCTTCCCTTTTTCGAACCATGCTGATGGACGGTCGGCGGCAAAAGAAGATATTCGCCGGGGTGAACCTCGTAAGAGCGGCGTTCGTCCGCGATAAAAAGCGTTCCTTCCGTCACAACCATCAGTTCAAAATTGACGAGATTCCGTGTCAGGTGCATCCACTCCGGGGACGGGGACTGGAATTTGCCGCAGAGGTCGTAGGTAAAACAGGCGGCATCTGGAAATAAAACAGAGATCATATGACTTTTTCAAACCTTTTCAAACATTCTTATATTTTAAACGGAGGTCCGTTTTGCTAAAATAAAACTATAGAAAAACAGGAAAACAGCCGTCAAAAGAAGTGTAACGCTTCCCATCCCTGAAAGCAAGGAAAATATCTTTTTCAAACCAGGAGGCGGCGGAAGACAACGAAAAAGGAGACCGAAAAAATGGATCAGAAAAACTTCAGCAAACCATTATCCCTGGCAAAAGTCCAGGTTACTGATGCATTCTGGAAAAAAGAGATGGAGCTTGTCCGCACCGAAGTAATTCCGTATCAGTGGAATGCCTTAAATGACAATGTTCCGGGAGCAGCACCGAGCTTCTGTATGCGGAACTACCGCCGCGCCGGTGAAGTTGAAAAAGAGCGGAAAGCAAAAGGAGACAAATTTGTTCAGATCAAATACCCTCTGGATACTTTTGAGACACTGCCGAAGGATGGCAAAATGGACGGAAGATTTTATGGCTTCCTGTTCCAGGATACCGATTTTACCAAATGGGTGGAGGCAGTTGCGTACTCCCTGACACAGCATCCCGATCCGGAGCTGGAAAAAACGGCAGATGAAGCAATTGAAGCTGTCTGCGCAGCACAGAGAGAAGACGGATACCTCGATACCTACTATCTGATCAACGATCAGGATATGATTTTTACAAACCTTAAGGACAACCATGAGCTGTACTGCTTCGGTCATCTGACGGAAGGCGCCGTAGCCTATTATCAGGCGACCGGAAAAGACCGTCTCTTAAAAGCAGCAGAGCGTTTCGCGGACTTTATTGCCAGCAAACTCGGTCACGGCGAGGGGAAAAAAGCAGGTTATCCTGGTCACGAAATTGCAGAGATGGCTCTGATGCGTCTCTATGATCTGACCGGCGAGCAGAAGTATCTCGATCTTGCAAAATACTTCATCGATGAACGCGGAACAAAACCATACTATTACGATATCGAGCGCGGTCTGACCTGCCCGGAGGGCGAGGAACGATATAGCTACAATCAGGCAAACCGCCCGGTGCGTCAGCAGGATGAGGTGCAGGGGCACTCCGTACGCGCCGTATATCTCTATTCCGGCATGGCGGATGTGGCAAGGGCAACGCAGGATGAGAGCCTGCTGAAAGCCTGTGAAACTCTCTGGAACAACATGGTGCATCAGAAAATGTACGTCACCGGCGGAATCGGTGCCACTCATATAGGAGAAGCATTCTCTTTCAACTATGACCTGCCAAACGATACCGCTTACGCAGAGACCTGTGCATCCATCGGTCTTGTGTTCTTTGCTCGCCGCATGCTGGAGATTCAGGCAAAAGCAGAGTACGCGGATGTGATGGAATTAGCCCTCTACAATGGCGTCCTCTCCGGAATGGCGCTCGACGGAAAGAGCTTCTTCTATGTCAATCCGCTGGAGGTACTGCCGGAGGCATGTCACAAGGATGAGCGGAAATTCCATGTAAAACCGATCCGTCAGAAATGGTTCGGCTGTGCCTGCTGCCCTCCGAACCTGGCAAGAACGGTAAGCTCAGTTGCATCTTACGCATACACGGAAAACGACACAACCCTGTTTGTCCACTTGTACATGGGTGGAACAGTGGAAGGAGAAAAAGTAAAAGCATCCATCACTTCCGAATTCCCGTGGGACGGCCATGTTTCCGTGACCTGCGAGAGCGATACCAAAGAGCCGTACACCTTTGCATTCCGCATCCCGGGATGGTGTGCTTCTTATGAAAAAGAGATTCCAAAAGGCGCAGAAGTGGAAGAAAAAGACGGGTATCTGTATGTGACAAAAGTATGGGCGGAGGGTGAGACGATCCGCCTGAACTTTCCGATGGAAATCCAGTTTTTGGCATCCAATCCGCTTGTACGCGAGGACGCCGGCCGTGTTGCCGTAAAACGAGGACCGGTTGTTTACTGTATGGAAGAAGCAGACAACGGAAAGAATCTGCATTTGACAAAACTCTGTGTGAATGGTGAAAAAACCGCAGAAGCAGCCGATGAGCTGGGCGAGCACTTTGTGAGCGTAACGGCCGAGGGACGTCGCATGAAGCTGGGCGATGCGGAAAAACAGCCGTTGTATCATCTGTATCAGAAAGAGGAAGAGGAAAAGACGAAACTGAAGCTGATTCCATATTATATGTGGAACAACCGAGGTGAGGGCGAAATGCAGGTATGGATCCGCGCATGTGAATGATTTTATTAAAGAAGAAATAAAAAACTCCGGAAAAGGGATGGCTCCTGATGCAGCCTCTCCTTTTTTCCGGAGTTCTTGTTATGCCAAAATATGAGAATCCTGCAAAAAAGAAAGTGAATTTTTTGCAGGATTATTTGTGCTATTGGTACAGATTATTTTCTGCTTCTCATAGAAAGACTGCCGAAAGCAGAAGAAACGGCGGGCAGAATCACGAGGACGACCGCAAGGACAATCATTCGATCCACAAAGTCTGTCATGGCCTGTACAACGCAGACAGAGAGAGTCAGATTCATACCGAGGCTGTGAAGCAGCTGCACCAGCACAGTGGAGCCGGAGGAAGTAATTCCACCGAAAACAACCGCGGTGATTGTGGAACTTACCACAGTACCCGGAAGTGAGATCACAAGCGCTGCCGGAAACAGCTTCCAGCCCATGGTGCGAAGAGAAAGTCCCTCACTGCGGGAGCCGGCCGTATGGGATGGGCGGAGCTTCCGGAATACAAGACCTGCAACCAGACCAAGGATGAGCTGTACCGGAATATAGTAAAACGCATAGACATCACTTGTCATACCGGAAATCAGTCCGGAAATGAGTCCCGGGACGAGGCCTGCAACCGGTCCGAACAGGGCGGCAGCCAGAACCGTTCCGATGGAGTCGAGGTAAACCGGAAGGCGCAGCAGCAGTGCAACGGTACCGCCGAGGATATTGATAACACCACAGAGTGCCAGAGTCGTGAGCTTTAACGTACGGTTTGCGTTCATCTTGCGTCCCCTCCCTTCTGAAACATTGTCTCATGCGGGAAGACGGGCGGTGCGGTAAGAATCTGGTCGAGAACCGGTGCAGATTCCACTTCAGATACGCCAAGAACACGCGCAAAGAACATCAGGAAAAAGCGGCTCACATCGACCTGCGTCAGAATGTGACTGTTCGGTGCTTTCTGATAAAAATTCATGGCATCCACAACGGTCTGACCAAGGCAGAGACCATTTGTTTCCACCTGCGTATAGGCATCAAAACCGCTGCAGAGCGACGGATCCACAAGATAAGCGGCTGCGAGCGGATCGTTGATTACGCATCCGATGACCTTTTCCTGTTTCCAGTGAAAATCGAAGTAAAAACGTGTCAGCTCCTCGATGCGGGTTCCGACTTCCGGATTTACACACTTCATATATTCCACGAGATTCGGAGTCAGAACAATTTTTCTTGTGACATCCAGCCCGATCATATGGAGCTTTTTGCCGGCAAGCTGCGGCAGCTCGGAGAAAGCACGGAACACTTCGGCTGCGGCGTCCGGGTCGCACCAGTAATTATACTCGGCAACCGGAGAGCAGTTTCCGTGACTCTTGTAGCTTCCGCCCATGGAGACCAGTGCTTCGAGATTCTCAAGGCATTCCGGTGCACACGAAATAACCTTTGCAAGATTCGTCATCGGTCCGAGGGCAAGAATGGTAACATCAGGGGTTGTTTTTAAGGTTTCGATGAGGAAAGAAACAGCGTCTGTTTTTGGCGTAAGCTCTTTGACATCCGGCCAGCCGGATTCGCCGAGGCCGTCCATGCCGTGCGTGTCCATGGCATCCACATAGTCGCGGACCAGGGGAGTTTCCTCTCCGACATAAACAGGGACATCTGTTTTTCCAATCATGGAAAGAATTTTGAGGGCATTTTTTGCGCCCATAGAAGCGGGTACATTTCCGCTGACTGTGGTGATGCCGATCAGATCCAGCTCTTTGGAAGCTGCGGCAAGCATCAGGGCGAGAGAATCGTCGATGCCGGGATCACAGTCGATGATCAGTTTTTTTGCATTCATTTTCCAATCTCCTTGAAATAAAATGATTTTGAGATACTTGGTTTTTTATACTGGGAAGTTCACGAACCAGTCCGGACACCCGTAAAAAGGCGGGAAAATCCGATTATATAAATGCACGGGAATGAGTATAGCACAGATTCAAAAAAGAATCCAGCAAAAAGAATCGAGTAAAAAGAATTCAGTAAAAACAAGCCTTGCCTGTTGGAGAAAAATCGAGTATGGTATATAAGCGTAGAACAAATGAGAATATATGAGAATATATGAGAATATATGAGAATATATGGGAGATAAAAGCATGGCAGATGGATTTTTAGCACCAACGGGAAGATTCTATCCAAAAACAGAAAATTTTCATGCGCAGACCGCGCGGGCAATTCTAGGCCCGGAAGGTCAGACGGACGAGCCGATTCAGGAGCTTTTGCGCCGGGGATATATTTTATTTGTGGGCTTCCACAAACCAGGTGAACCGGAAAATCTCCATGCCGATATGGATTATGTGCTCGGCGGACCGGGACACCCGGCGACAGAAGGGCAGAAGGCATGGATTGCGGAACATGTAGAGGAGTTGTCGGGAAAACAGCAGTTTGACATCAACAACGATGAGATAACCTTTCAAAGATTCTACATCAGCAACATCCGTATGTTTCCCTGGTGCAGGGGCTGCGCAGAGGAAAAAGCGCGCGAGCTCTGGGGAAATGCACAGAGTGAGGAAAAACCAAAACGGTGTGATGCGTGCCCGGGCTTTCGAGACCGTCCGCTTTAGAGTATGTCTGAAAAATCATTTCCGCAAACAGCCGGTTTCGTTTTTATATCGCTGAAGCGACCCGCCGCAGCCGGTGAAGTCTGAAAGCCTGCAAAGCAGGATTCTTTCGTGTACACGTTCTGACGAAAAAAATGTCAGAAAATAATTGGATGAGAATATAATAGGAAGAAAAAACACTTTTATATAGTAATGCAGCAATGGGGAAAATCCGCAAAAAGCCGCGTGAACACGCGATTTTTACGAATTTTCCCCTTGACTTTTGATAGGACAGACGATATAATAAACGAGCGTGCGTAAAAGACTGTTTCTTTTGGCGCGCAAAAAGCTGCAAAGCATTTATGTTGAACAAAAGCAGCCGTATGAAACCCCGTGGGACACACGGAGAAATCTATCAGGAGGTGAAATGGAATGCCAACATTCAACCAGTTAGTAAGAAAAGGCCGTGAGACTTCCGTAAAGAAATCTACCGCGCCGGCACTGCAGAAAAGCTACAATTCTCTGAGAAAGAAATCCACAGATATGTCTTCTCCTCAGAAGAGAGGTGTGTGCACAGCTGTTAAAACTGCTACACCGAAAAAACCTAACTCAGCTCTTCGTAAAATCGCCAGAGTTCGTCTTTCCAACGGAATCGAAGTAACAAGTTACATCCCAGGAGAAGGTCACAACCTTCAGGAGCACAGCGTTGTTCTGATCCGTGGAGGAAGAGTTAAGGACCTGCCAGGTACCAGATACCACATCATCCGTGGTACACTTGATACTGCAGGTGTTGCTAACAGAAAACAGGCCCGTTCTAAATACGGTGCTAAGAGACCGAAAAAGAAATAATTAAGTAAAACGAGTTCGAGATATATCTAGTATCACAAAAAAAGCGAAATGTTGTGCGTTATTCCATAAATCCCCACGGCTGCGGATTTATAGAGAATTTACACGCGCGGACATACTGCAAATAAGTGTGAGTACCGATGATTTAATCGAATGATGGTTAAGGAGGGAAGTAACGTGCCACGTAAAGGACATACTCAGAAAAGAGATGTTTTAGCAGATCCGTTATACAATAACAAAGTGGTAACCAAGCTGATCAACAACATCATGCTGGATGGTAAGAGAGGCGTTGCCCAGAAAATCGTATACGGCGCATTTGCTAAAGTAGAAGAAAAAGCTGGAAAACCAGCAATCGAAGTATTTGAAGAAGCAATGAACAATATCATGCCGGTTCTTGAAGTAAAAGCAAGACGTATCGGTGGTGCTACTTATCAGGTACCGATCGAGGTAAGACCGGACAGACGTCAGGCTCTTGGCCTTCGTTGGCTGACCGCTTATTCTCGTAAGAGAGGCGAGCGTACCATGGAAGACAGACTGGCAAACGAGATTCTGGATGCATCTAACAACACAGGTGCTTCTGTGAAGAAGAAAGAAGAAGTTCATAAGATGGCAGAGGCTAACAAGGCATTTGCTCACTACAGATTCTAAGAGGAGGAAAATCCGTTGGCTGGAAGAGAATATCCATTAGAGAGAACCAGAAACATTGGTATTATGGCTCACATCGATGCAGGTAAAACAACCCTGACCGAGCGTATCCTGTACTATACCGGTGTTAACTACAAGATTGGTGATACTCACGAAGGAACTGCTACCATGGACTGGATGGAACAGGAGCAGGAGCGTGGTATCACAATTACTTCAGCTGCTACAACCTGCCACTGGACTCTGGAAGAGAACTGCAAGCCGAAACCGGGCGCTCTTGAGCACCGTATCAACATTATTGATACCCCAGGCCACGTTGACTTTACCGTAGAGGTAGAGCGTTCTCTTCGTGTACTGGACGGCGCTGTCGGCGTGTTCTGTGCAAAAGGTGGTGTAGAGCCTCAGTCTGAGAACGTATGGCGTCAGGCTGATACCTACAACGTACCGCGTATGGCATTCATCAACAAGATGGACATCCTTGGTGCTGACTTCTACAACGCTGTAGATCAGATCAAGACCAGACTTGGTAAAAATGCTATCTGCCTTCAGCTTCCAATTGGTAAGGAAGATGAGTTCAAGGGAATTATCGATCTGTTCGAGATGAAAGCTTACATCTACAACGACGATAAGGGCGATGATATCTCCATCGTTGATATCCCGGAAGATATGAAAGACGACGCTGAGCTGTATCACACCGAGCTGGTAGAGAAAATCTGCGAGCTGGACGATGAGCTGATGATGCGTTATCTGGATGATGATATCCCGTCTGTAGACGAGATGAAAGCAGTTCTGCGTAAAGCTACCTGTGAGTGTACAGCTGTACCGGTATGCTGCGGTTCTGCATACAGAAACAAAGGTGTTCAGAAACTCCTGGATGCGATCCTTGAGTACATGCCGGCTCCGACCGATATCCCGCCAATCGAGGGTACCGATCTGGACGGAAACCCGATCGTAAGACATTCTTCCGATGAGGAGCCGTTCTCCGCACTGGCATTCAAGATTATGACAGACCCATTCGTTGGTAAACTGGCATACTTCCGTGTGTATTCAGGAACCATGAACTCCGGTTCTTACGTACTGAATGCAACAAAAGATAAAAAAGAGCGTGTTGGACGTATCCTTCAGATGCATGCAAACAAACGTATGGAGCTGGACAAAGTTTACTCCGGTGACATCGCAGCTGCAATCGGATTCAAGTTCACCACCACAGGTGATACCATCTGCGACGAGCAGCATCCGGTAATCCTTGAGTCTATGGAGTTCCCGGAGCCGGTTATCGAGCTGGCTATCGAGCCTAAGACAAAAGCAGGCCAGGGCAAACTGGGCGAGTCCCTTGCAAAACTGGCTGAGGAGGATCCGACCTTCCGTGCACACACCAATCAGGAAACTGGTCAGACCATCATCGCTGGTATGGGTGAGCTGCATCTGGAAATCATCGTTGACCGTCTGCTTCGTGAGTTCAAAGTAGAGGCTAACGTAGGTGCTCCGCAGGTTGCATACAAAGAGACCATTACCAAACCGGCAGACATCGACAGCAAATATGCAAAACAGTCTGGTGGACGTGGACAGTATGGTCACTGTAAAGTTAAATTCGAGCCTATGGATGCAAACGGCGAAGAGATTTACAAATTCGAGTCTACCGTTGTCGGTGGAGCTATTCCGAAAGAGTATATCCCGGCTGTAGGCGAAGGTATCGAAGAGGCTATGAAAGCCGGTATCCTGGGAGGCTTCCCGGTAGTCGGTGTTCATGCAAATGTATACGACGGATCTTATCATGAGGTCGATTCTTCTGAGATGGCATTCCACATTGCTGGTTCTCTGGCATTCAAGGAAGCTATGCAGAAGGGTGCTCCGGTTCTTCTTGAGCCTATCATGAAAGTCGAAGTTTCCACTCCGGAAGATTACATGGGTGATGTTATCGGTGATATCAACTCCCGTCGTGGTCGTATCGAGGGTATGGATGACATCGGCGGCGGAAAGATGATCCGTGGATTCGTACCGCTGGCTGAAATGTTCGGTTACGCAACAGACCTTCGTTCTAAAACTCAGGGACGTGGTAACTACTCCATGTTCTTTGATAAATACGAGCAGGTTCCGAAAAACGTACAGGAAAAAGTTCTGTCTGCAAAAGCAAAATAATGTAAGAAAAATAGTCGGGTGTGCAGCTGTCAAAGGCTGCACAGCCTAAAAGTATTATTTTTCTGAGATTTTCCTTGCAAATAAGACGGAAATGCAATATAATCAGACTTAGCAGGTTTACGATTCAGGTGGGTTCCTGCCACCAATTTAGTCTCAAAAAAGCCCACTGGGCGCAATTTTAAGGAGGACATTTTAAAATGGCTAAAGCTAAATTTGAAAGAACAAAACCGCATTGTAACATTGGTACCATCGGCCACGTTGACCATGGTAAAACAACTCTGACCGCAGCTATCACAAAAGTACTTTCTACCAGAGTAGAAGGAAACACTGCTGAGAACTTCGAAGATATCGATAAAGCTCCGGAAGAGAGAGAGCGTGGTATCACAATCTCTACTGCACACGTTGAGTATCAGACAGAGAAAAGACACTATGCACACGTTGACTGCCCAGGCCATGCTGACTATGTAAAGAACATGATCACTGGTGCTGCACAGATGGACGGAGCTATCCTTGTAGTAGCTGCTACAGATGGTGTTATGGCTCAGACAAAAGAGCACATCCTTCTGTCCCGTCAGGTAGGTGTACCTTACATCGTTGTATTCATGAACAAATGCGATATGGTAGACGACGAAGAGCTGCTTGAGCTGGTAGACATGGAGATTCGTGAGCTGCTGAACGAGTATGACTTCCCGGGAGATGACACTCCGATCATCCAGGGTTCTGCTCTGAAAGCTCTGGAAGATCCGGCTGGCCCATGGGGAGATAAAATCATGGAGCTTATGGATGCAGTAGATAGCTGGATCCCGGATCCGCAGCGTGACACTGATAAAGATTTCATCATGCCTGTAGAGGACGTATTCACCATCACTGGTCGTGGTACTGTTGCTACTGGCCGTGTTGAGGCTGGTGTTCTTCATCTGAATGAGGAAGTTGAAATCGCAGGTCTGAAAGAAGAGACCAAGAAAACTGTTGTAACTGGTATCGAGATGTTCCGTAAACTCCTCGATGAGGCTCAGGCTGGTGATAACATCGGTGCTCTGCTTCGTGGTGTTCAGAGAACAGAGATCGAAAGAGGACAGGTTCTGGCTAAACCAGGTACCGTTCACTGCCATACCAAATTTACCGCTCAGGTATACGTTCTGACAAAAGACGAGGGTGGCCGTCATACTCCATTCTTCAACAACTATCGTCCGCAGTTCTACTTCCGTACAACTGACGTAACAGGTGTTATCACTCTTCCGGAAGGAACTGAGATGTGCATGCCTGGCGATAACGTAGAGATGACCATCGAACTGATCCACCCGATCGCTATGGATCAGGGTCTTACCTTCGCTATCCGTGAGGGTGGCCGTACCGTTGGATCAGGCCGTGTTGCTACTCTGATCGACTAATTATCGGTAGACTATTCTAAATAAAATATAATTGTATCGAAAGATACTTGTGCTCAAACGTAAGAGACCCCGGCGCCGTAAGGCGGCCGGGGTTTTTCTGTTTTTAACCAAAAGAAACTTATCATATATAGCAGGATATGATATAATTTTTATTAGTTGAAATAAAAGAGAATAAGAAAGGAAAAAAGGATGGACTACTTGGAGGCAATTGATGAAACCTCTTATTTATCAGTACCGAATGCAATGGAGAGAACTGCTGCAGTGCGTGGGAGTTGTGCCGGATAATATTTCTTCCATGGTACATGCGTTTGGAATTCGTTTGAAAAAACAGGAGATATGGCATCCAGCATATGAAGCCTTTTGCCGATGCGGGGAACCGTATGTGCTTACCATGGAAAATCTGAAGGGTATTACAGAAGTACAGCCTGTCGGAACGTGTGTATACATTGTGGAAAACGAAATGGTATTCAGCTATCTTATGGAACAGGTGCAGGGAAAGAATGTGTCGCTGCTGTGTACGTCGGGACAGCCGCGGTATGCAGCATTAAAACTGATTTCGTTGATCGTACAGAGTGGGATTCCCATTTACTACAGTGGAGATCTTGACCCGGATGGGATCGGAATTGCCGACAGACTCTGGCAGCGGTTCGGAAACAGAATCCAATTCTTTGGAATGTCACCAGAGGATTACCGGAACAGTCTTTCAAAAGAAGTATTTGGAGAAAATGGCAGAAAAAAGCTGGAACACATTTGGCACCCGTTATTAAGAGAAACGGCGGAACTGGTAAGGAAAACAGGAAAAGCGGGATATCAGGAAAATATTTTAAAAGAGCTTTCCGAGAAGCTTGTCGGATGTGATCAAAACCAGAATCTGTAAAATACGAATTGTGAATGATGGGAAAAGATAGAACAGAAAGGATTTTACCAGCATGATTACAAAGGCGGACATCAAACAGGAGACGAATTCCGTATCATATAACCGTGGAAAAAAGATCTATGAAGAACAGAAAGTGCATGCTTTTCAGGTACAGGAAATGGAGGATATTTTCGGATATCAACTGCATAAAATTACAGCTGTCGTAGACGGAAGCGGAAAAAATATGTATTGTGTCAGCGTTTCTGTAGATGAAGAAATGTCTGAAATTATGGAAGATGATTGTGATTGTCCGGCACATGAGCAGTACTGGGGATTGTGCAAACATTGTGTCGCTGTTTTGCTGTACTATCTTGAATGGCGGAAAAAAGAGAGAAAAAAACTGGAAGAAAAAGTGAGAAATGACGAAGAACATCAGGAACTGGAGCAGCTTCTTCGTGCTGTCGGCGTGAAAAAAGGAATGAAAGAATTCCAGGGAGAACATAAAATTGTCAGAAAAGTAGTAAAACCAACACCAAAAGCAGAGACAAGCCCCGGTTTTTCTGAACTGCTTTCACATTATGTGATGCGGGATCAGGTTGCTTTTCTGCCGAAAGCAAAAGCAGGTCAGGTTAAACTGGAAATTCATCTGGAGAGCCAGTTTGACGATTCCTTTCGGGCAGAATTTAAAATCGGAAGCAAAAGGATGTATGTATTAAAAAGTGTTTCCAAAATGACAGCAGCTGTAAAAAATATGGAAACGGTCAGCTACGGTGCGCAGCTTTCTTTTTTGCACTGTATGGATGCTTTTGAAGAAGAAAGCCGTCCGATGGTAGAATTTCTGAGCGCATATACCATGGAATGCGGCTCATGCTATCAGATAGGTACCGGCAGCTATGCGTCCTGCTTTGATGACCGTTATGTGATGATTTCTGTGCAGAATATGGATGAATTTTTTGAGGCTGTTGGCAGCCAGGAGTTCTTTTGTCGTACGAACTGGAGAGAAGAAAAACTGTGGCACTGCCAGGAGGGGATGCCGCAGTATGAAATGAAGCTTTTACGGAAAGCAGATGGCCTAAAGGTACAGATGTATGCGGATCCCATTTTTTATGGCAGAAAATATTTGTATTTTCTTTCAGAAAAAAATACAATTTACCGAATCCCAAGGGAAGAGATAGCAGAAGTCTGCGACTTCCTGGAATATATGGAGCGATGTCCGGACGGAGTCTGTGAAATTGCAAAAGAAGATATCCCGACCTTCTGCCAGGGACTTCTTCCGGTGTTGGAGGAACATTTTAAGGTAAAAAAAGAAGAAAAGCTGGAATTACAGCAGTATCTTCCGCCGCAGGTGGAATTTCAGATTTATCTGGATGCGCCGCAGCATGATATGATTACCTGCGAACTTCTGGCTGTCTATGGCGAGAAAAAATACAATGTTTTTGCAGATGCAAACGATATCCATCAGCTTTCCCATGGCCGTGATGTACGGAAAGAAGCGGCGGCAAACCAGCTCGTTCGATCTTGTTTCAGCGCTTATGATGCGCGGAAACATCAGATGCTTCTCCAGGGAGCCGATGAGATGTATGAGTTTTTAAGCAGCGGTATGGAAGATCTGCAGAAACTGGGCGAAATTTTTGTTTCTGACCGGTTAAAAGCGATCCGTGTCATCCCGTCCCCGAAAGTTTCTGTCGGTGTATCCCTCGCAGAAAATGTACTGGAACTTCATTTGAATCCGGGCAATTTTGGCATGGAGGAACTGGCAGAGATTCTTTCAAAATATGACCGGAAAAAGAAATTTTACCGCCTGAGGACCGGTGAATTTATGGATATGGACGAGGACGGTATCCGCGTTCTCTCGGAACTGCGGGAAAATCTGCAGATCTCCGAGGCAAAGCTGAAGAGCGGCGAGATCACAATTCCGAAATACCGAGCACTCTACCTCGATACCCGTTTAAAAGAGCAGGATGATCTTCAGGTTGAGAAAAACCGCGAGTTCCGTATGCTGATCCGAAATATGAAAACTGCAGAGGAGAACGATTTTGAACTTCCGGACAATCTGCAGGCACAGCTCCGTGAATATCAGAAAACAGGATTCTGGTGGCTGAAAACCTTATGCCAGAACGGCTTTGGCGGTATTCTGGCGGATGATATGGGACTTGGAAAGACGCTGCAGACCATCGCCTTTCTCTTATCTGAAATGCAGGAAGCACCCGAAGATGCAAATCGTCGTTCTTTGATCGTTGCACCGGCATCTCTCGTCTATAACTGGGAGAGCGAATGTGCCCGCTTTGCTCCGGAGCTGCAGACGAGACTCGTCGCCGGCACACAGGAACAGAGGAAAGAGATGATCCAAAATGCCGGTATGCAGGATATTTTGATTACCTCGTACGATTTGCTCCGCCGCGATATCGAACTGTATCAGGATCTCCCGTTCTTCTGCGAGATCATTGATGAGGCGCAGTTCATCAAAAATCACGCAACGCAGGGAGCAAAAGCTGTGAAAACGATCCATGCATCGTTCCGCCTGGCATTAACCGGAACACCGGTAGAAAACCAGTTAAGTGAACTATGGAGCATCTTTGATTATCTGATGCCGGGATTCCTCTATGGATATCAGAAATTCCGCGAGCAG
The DNA here is from genome assembly GCF_003479665.1 of Blautia sp. AF14-40. Taxonomy (NCBI): domain Bacteria; kingdom Bacillati; phylum Bacillota; class Clostridia; order Lachnospirales; family Lachnospiraceae; genus Blautia; species Blautia sp. AF14-40. Next base: position 16,829 of record NZ_QUHK01000026.1, on the reverse strand, counting down.
TTTGAACTTCCGATTGTGCGAAACGGCGACGAAGAAAGATTAGAACGTCTGCAAAAGATGATCCGTCCGTTTATTCTGCGCCGTCTGAAGAAGGAAGTGCTGAAGGATCTGCCGGATAAAATTGAGAAAAATATGGCTGCCTGCATGGAACAGAAGCAGAAGGAGCTGTATCATGCACATGCCCAGCGGCTGGCGCTTATGCTGCAGAACCAGACAGAGGAAGAATTTGCCGATTCCAGGTTCCAGGTGCTCTCTGAACTGACGCGGCTGCGTCAGCTCTGCTGTGATCCTGCGCTTGTTTACGAAAATTACGAAGGCGGTTCGGCAAAACTCGATCTCTGCATCGAGCTGATTCAGAGTGCCGTGGAATCCGGCCACAAAATCCTGCTGTTCTCCCAGTTCACTTCGATGATCGAGATCCTGACCGCGCGTCTGCAGGAAGAAAGCATCAGCTACTTTGTCCTGCAGGGAAGCACGAAAAAAGAGCAGCGTGCACAAATGGTGGAACAGTTCAACCGGGATGACACGTCTGTATTCTGTATTTCCCTAAAAGCAGGCGGAACCGGCCTGAACCTGACCGGCGCGGATATCGTCATACATTACGATCCATGGTGGAATGTTGCAGTTGAAAATCAGGCGACAGACCGTGCACATCGTATTGGGCAGAAAAATGTTGTGACGGTATACAAATTGATTGCAAAAGGAACCATCGAGGAAAAAATCATCAAGCTTCAGCAGATGAAAAAAGAGCTGGCGGAAGAGATCCTTTCCGGTGATGAAATTAAGACAGCATCCTTTCAGAGAGAGGAACTGCTTGCGCTTTTGGAAGAACGGTTCTGAAACCGCGAAAAGCAGAAAAAGATTTGATGTAAGGACGAAATGCAGCAGCAATGCAGGAAAATATAAAAGGGATACGTTTCTGTCATACCCTGAAAACGGGCGGACAGGAAACGTATCCCTTTTACAGTAATAGTCTATTCGAAACCAATCTTACAGAAGCTGAATATTCATCACATCCATCACCTCTCGTGTCTCCATCGGCCATACCGAGCACTGTACCTCTCCGATGTGCGCTTTGCGCAGGAAAAACATACAGATACGGGACTGTCCGATACCGCCGCCGATTGTCTGCGGGAGAGTGCCGTTCAGAATGGATTTCTGGAAGGGAAGCTTCGCGCGGGACTGGCATCCGCATTCCTTTAACTGAGCGCGGAGAGCATCTGCGTTGACGCGGATACCCATGGAGGAGAGCTCAAGAGCGATGTCAAGCACTGGATAATAAACGATCAGGTCGCCGTTTAAGGACCAGTCGTCGTAGTCCGGGGAACGTCCGTCCTGACGCTCTCCGGAAGCAAGCACGCCGCCGATCTGCATAATAAAGACAGCACCTTTTTCTTTGGTGATTGTATACTCTCTTTCCTTTGGAGTCAGATCCGGATAGCGATCCTCAAGTTCCTGGGAAGTGATAAAGAAAATTTCATCCGGCAGAATGGTTTCGATGTAGTCGTACTGGTCTGCCATATGTTTTTCCGTGTTTTTCAGTGCCTCATAGATATCTTTTACGGTACTCTTTAAGAAATCAAGATTGCGTTCTTCCGGGGACATGATTTTTTCCCAGTCCCACTGATCCACGTAAACGGAGTGAATGTTGTCGGTCACCTCGTCCTGGCGGATGGCGTTCATATCGGTGTAGATGCCTTCTCCCTCAGAGAAGCCGTATTTGTGAAGTGCATACCGTTTCCATTTTGCCAGAGACTGAACAATTTCAGCGGTTTTCTTGGTACCCTGATCCTTTAACTCAAAAGAAACCGGGTGTTCTACGCCATTCAGATTGTCATTCAAGCCGGTTTCCGGCTGTACAAAAAGTGGAGCTGTTACACGGAGCAGATGCAGACGATGTGTCAGCTCATGCTGGAAATAATCCTTTACTGTTTTAATTGCCACCTGTGTATCGTGGAGGTTTAATGCAGATTTGTAACCCTGCGGAATAATAATTTCTCCCATTACTTTAAAACCCTCTTGTTTTAGATTTGCTTTTCGAATCATGCCTTCTCAAAAAGCTTCAAATTTAGTTTACCATGTTTTCCCTGGAAAGCAAGGAAAAGATACGAAAAAACCAAAGATAGTAAAGAATTTTTTCGACATATTTTCCTTGCTGAATTTCTCCCCGGAAATACGAAATTTTCCGAAAATCAGAGCGCTTATGAAAGAGGCGGAATTATTCGGAAACCCACTGGCGCAGAAACGCTGCGGACTGTTCGATGAACGATAACTGATCCGGTGCATCGAAATGCTCGATGGCGAGATAACCGTCGTAATCGCACGCTTCTAAATCTGTAAGAAGCTTTGCCATCGGCAGATATCCCGTTCCGGCCGGTGTCTGGCCAAGGCCGCGGCAGAAACGTCCGTGAACGAGCGGACTTTCGGCACGATCCTTACAGTGAACATGGACAATATAATCCTTCAGAAGCCAGGCAGCATACGAAACATCCTCATCACTGAAAGCAAAATTTCCGATATCAAGCGTATACCGCAGCCCCGGCACGTGCTCCATAAACCAGAGCAGCGGATATGTGCGTGCAAACGGCTGTAAAAAACCGTCAAAGTCCTCTAAGGTAATCGAAACGCCACGTAAAGCCGCATATTCGGCGAGTGAGGAAAGCGCATGTACCATATTTTGAATCGATTTGTTTTTGGCCATAAAAGTACTCGTTGCCTCATAGGTGCTGCTGCAGGCTGCAAGCTCTGCCGCTTCGGCAGTTTCAAGCGCGCCTGCAACAAACAGGACACGCGAAACCTGCTGCGATGCCGCAGTATCGAGCATCTGCTGTGCTCTGCCAAGATCCGTATCATGGGAAAAATCAAAGGTTTCATGCATACAGCTGATCACCAGCCCCGCATCGGAAAGCATCGGGGCAATGACCTCTCTTTCTGATGCAAACAGACTGTAGTTCATCTCAACAGCCGAAATTCCCTGCTCCCTGCAGAACGCGAGCACTTCCGGAATCGTCTTACCGGACTGCTCACACGCCTGTAGAATGTGTTCGTAAAAAACGGAAAGCTTTCTCATATAACATTTCCTCCTGATTTATGCAATGTGTACGCAGATTCCATCCGTGTATTGCAGAACATTTTTGATCGTGAAATCAGACCCCTGTTTTGAAAAAATCAAACGGGATACAGATATCGGTAAACTGCAGCTGCTATTTTTGGTGTGAAGAAAGATACACTTCCTCTGTAGATGGATTCACCCATGCATTATCCAGTGGTGCCGGTCTTCGTACTACAGGAACGCACCAGCGCACCCCATTTTTGATAATCTTCTGAATCACCGGCATATGGTAAATGGGGTATTCCTCGTGTCCCGGCTGAAAATAGAAAATTTTGCCCAGCCCACGTGTAAAGGTGCATCCGCTGCGGAACACCTCACCGCCTGCAAACCATCCCGTAAATACCACATCATCCGGTTTGGGAATATCAAAAAACTCCCCATACATCTCTTCCTCCGGAATATCCACCCATGCCGGAATTCCCTGCGCGATCGGATGGGTCGGACACGTACAGAACAGTCTCTCACGATCCCCATGCCGCCACCGAAGCGTCATACTTGTTCCGAGAAGCTTCCGCATAATCTTGGAATAATGCCCTGAATGCAGGACTACCAGCCCCATTCCGGCCAGCACATGACGCCGAACCCGCTCGGCCACATCGTCCGAGAACTCCTCCTGCAGCATATGATTCCAGAACACCAGCACATCGGTATTTGCCAGCACTTCTTCCGTCAGCCCATGCTCCTTCTCGTCAAACACAGCCGTCCGAACCGAAAGCTCCTCCTCTTGTCTCAGAAACTTTGCAATACAGGTGTGAATCCCGTCCGGATAAATCTCTTTCACTTTCTCCTGCGTTCGCTCATGCTGAAACTCATTCCAGACCGTAACTCGTATCATTCGTCCATCCTCCTTCTATAAGAAAAAAATGTATCATTTTCAAAAAATTATCGATAGCAAATTTTGAAAATAATGAAAAAAGCAGTCGTTCACACTCTGCGGTACTGAATTTTTGCGTTATTTTCTGGCCTTACTATAAATTATACTCGTGCTATACCAATATTTCAATTCACAAATTCCTTGACATCCCCTCCGAAATCCCGTATACTAAACAATGCGCAGCCGGGGAGATAGCGGTGCCCTGTACCCGCAATCCGCTACAGCGGGGGTGATGCCAATCCGAGGGCTTTTTCATTGCGAAGCTGCCTTCTATAAGTGACGTTGACGTCTGGGTCTTACGCAACAGGACTCCATGAACCGTGTCAGGGCAGGAATGCAGCAGCACTAAGTGGAATCTCCTGTGTGCCGTGAGGGTGCCTGGGCCGAGTAGGCTGTAGGAGTAACGTTCGTGGTGAGAGTTCGAAGTGCGGCGCGCATAAAAAAGAAAATCCAAGGAAGCCTGAACCACAGACTTCCTTTTTTCGTACAAAAAATAGAAACTCCCGCGCTTTCTTCCCCCGAACTATTGTGAGAACGAAAAAAATAGGGTATAATGTAAACATTCCATAATACTGCCAAGAAACAAGAAGCAGTCGTGAAAATCTAATAAAGAACAGGATGGGAAAAGTCATATGTTAAGAATTGGTCTGTTAACAAGCGGCGGAGACTGCCAGGCATTAAATGCGACCATGCGCGGAGTCGTAAAAGGCCTTGCAAACAATGTAAAAGATCTCGAAGTATACGGATTCATGAACGGCTATAAAGGCCTCATCTACAGCGATTACCGCATGCTCAGTGCAAAAGATTTTTCCGGTATATTAACACAGGGAGGAACTATTCTCGGAACCTCACGTCAGCCGTTCAAGCTGATGCGTACCCCGGATGCAAACGGTCTGGACAAAGTGGAAGCAATGAAGCATACCTACCACAAGCTCCTTCTGGACTGCCTTGTCATTCTTGGCGGAAACGGAACCCAGAAAACAGCAAACCTCTTGAGAGAGGAAGGACTGAATATTATCCATCTTCCGAAAACCATCGATAATGATATCTACGGAACGGATATGACCTTCGGTTTCTACAGTGCCGTCAATATTGCATCCGATGCGATCGACTGCATCCATACAACAGCCTCCTCTCACCAGAGAGTTTTTATCGTAGAGGTTATGGGTCATAAAGTAGGCTGGCTGACGCTGTACGCCGGAATCGCAAGCGGCGCAGACGTTATCCTGATTCCGGAAATTCCATACGATATTGAAAAAGTATGCGAGGCCATCAACAGACGAAAAGAGCGCGGAAGCGGATTCACCATTCTTGCCGTTGCCGAGGGTGCAATTGCAAAAGAAGACGCAGCACTTCCGAAGAAAGAGCTGAAAAAACGTCAGGAAGAAATCGCAAAGAAATACCCGTCCGTATCCTACAAGATCGCAGAAGAGATCGAGGCAAAGACAGGCATGGAAATCCGCGTCACCGTACCGGGCCACATGCAGCGAGGCGGCAGCCCGTGTCCGTATGACCGTGTCCTTTCCACAAGACTCGGATCCGAGGCAGCACAGCTTATTCTGGACAAACAGTACGGCTACATGGTCGGAATGGTCAACGGAAAAGTAAAGAAAATTCCGCTGGGCGAGTGCGCCGGAAAATTAAAGACCGTAGATCCGAATGCACAGGAAGTCCTGCAGGCAAAACGGATGGGAATCAGCTTCGGCGATTGATGCGTTCCCGAAAAAAGGCAAGGAAAAAGAACGGAGGCCTTAAAGCAAGAAGAACAAGGTCTCCGTTCTTCTGTTGCACTGCTGTCCAAAAGAAACTGCCGGCGGCAGGCTTCCATGCCGATGCAATAAAAGGAGAAAAATTTTATGAGCTATACTGCTCTGTACCGAAAATTCCGTCCTTCCACCTTTGAGGATGTAAAAGGACAGGATCACATTGTAACAACATTAAAAAATCAGATCCGCGCGGACCGCATCGGTCATGCGTACCTGTTCTGCGGAACCCGCGGAACAGGAAAAACGACGATCGCCAAGATTCTCGCCCGCTCGGTCAACTGCGAACATCCCGTGGACGGAAGCCCGTGCAACGAATGTCCGACGTGTAAGGCGATTCTGGCGGGCGTTTCCACGAACGTCATCGAGATCGACGCGGCATCGAACAACGGTGTCGACAACATCCGTGAAATCCGTGAGGAGGTAGCCTACCGGCCGACACAGGGACGGTATAAAGTCTATATCATCGACGAGGTGCATATGCTTTCTACCGGAGCGTTCAATGCACTCTTAAAAACCCTGGAGGAGCCGCCGTCCTATGTCATCTTCATTCTGGCGACCACAGAGGCAAACAAAATCCCGGTGACGATCCTTTCCAGATGCCAGCGGTACGATTTCCGCCGCATCACGATCGACACCATTGCGGCGCGTCTTAGTGAACTGATGGAAAAAGAGGGCGTGGACGTCGAAGAAAAAGCCATCCGCTACGTCGCAAAGGCGGGCGACGGATCCATGCGAGACGCGTTAAGCCTCCTGGACCAGTGCATCGCCTTCTACCTCGGGCAGAAGCTGACGTACGATAAAGTCCTTGAGGTTCTCGGAACTGTTGATACCGAAATCTTCAGCCAGATGCTCCGCACGATCCTCGCCGGGGATGTAACGGGAAGCATCCGCACGCTGGAAACCCTTTTAAACCGCGGAAAAGAGCTGGGACAGTTCGTTACCGACTTTACGTGGTATCTGCGGAATCTGCTGTTGGTAAAAAGCGCAGATGAAACCGAAGAACTGCTCGACGTCTCTACAGAAAACCTGAAGCTCTTAAAAGAAGAGAGCACGATGGTAGACGATGAGACGCTGATCCACTATATCCGCGTTTTATCCGAGCTCTCCGGCCAGCTCCGCTATGCGGCGCAGAAGCGCGTGCTCGTTGAGGTGGCGCTCGTCAAACTCTGCAAACCGCAGATGGAGCAGAACCTCGAATCCGTGCTGGAGCGTCTTAGGATTCTCGAAGAAAAAATGGAGCGCGGAATCCCGATGATGGTGACAAATGCACCGGGAGCAGGAAACGGCAGTGCAGGAGGCTCCGGAGCGGCCGGAGACGGCTATGCGGCGGCAGAAACACCGCAGAGTGCACCGGCACCAGTGAAAGCCGCACCGGCGGATTTACAGCGCATCAGCGCGTCCTGGAAGGCAATTGTCGGCCAGACAAGCGGCATGTTCCGCCAGTTTCTGCAGAGCGCCGTTCCGAAATACAACAGCGAGACGGGCGACGCCAAACTGTTTGTTGAGTTTGCAGACCAGCTCGCATCCATCTACGTTGAGCGGCCGGAGGCAGCCGATGAGATCCGCACCATTATTGAACAGATGACTGGAAAAACCGTAGAGGTCCAGCTCATTTTAGCAGACCAGCATGCAAACGCCGCGCTCTCCACGATTTCCGTGGATGATGCACTGACGCAGGCGATTCATGGAATCCCGGTCGAGGAGGACGACGAGAGCGACTTCGACGACGGGGAAGAATAAATTAAAAACAAATTTTTCAGGAGGATATTACCATGGCAAAAAGAGGAGGATTCCCGGGAGGAATGCCGGGCAACATGAACAATCTGATGAAGCAGGCTCAGAAAATGCAGAAGCAGATGGAAGAGAACCAGAAAGCACTGGAGGAGAAAGAGTTCACTGCGACAGCAGGCGGCGGAGCCGTAGAAGTAACCATTTCCGGTAAAAAAGAAGTAACCAAAGTTAAAATCAGCGAAGATGCCGTAGATCCGGACGACGTAGAAATGCTCGAGGATCTGATCATGGCAGCAACCAACGAAGCACTGCGCAAAGTTGAGGACGAGGCAGCCAAAGCTATGGGCAAACTTGCCGGCGGACTCGGCAGCATGGGCGGAGGATTCCCGTTCTGATGGATTACTACAGCGGATACATCAATCAGTTGATCGAGCAGCTGTCCCATCTGCCTGGCATCGGTGTGAAAACCGCACAGCGACTGGCCTTTCATATTATGAATATGCCGGCCGACCAGGCAAAACGGCTGGCCGATTCGATCACAGAAGCAAAATCCCATGTCCAGTACTGTAAGTGCTGCCAGACCCTGACCGACAAAGAGCTGTGCCCGATCTGCGCAAATGTCAAGCGCGACCACAGCGTGATCATGGTGGTGGAGACGACGCAGGATCTTGCGGCATATGAAAAAACCGGAAAATACGACGGCGTTTACCACGTCCTGCACGGGGCCATCTCCCCGATGCTGGGGATTGGGCCGGACGACATCCGGTTAAAAGAGCTGATGCAGCGCCTCCAGGGCGATGTCTCGGAGGTTATCGTTGCCACGAACTCCAGCCTGGAGGGCGAGACAACGGCCATGTACATCAGCAAGCTGATCAAGCCGACCGGCATCAAGGTGACGCGGATTGCAAGCGGTGTTCCGGTGGGCGGCGATCTGGAAAATATTGACGAAGTCACCCTTCTGCGTGCGTTAGAGGGCAGAACGGAGCTGTAATTATGGGCAGAAAAAAAGTGACATCCAGTGATGTCGCAGCAGCCTCAGGCGTATCCCAGGCGACGGTCTCCATGATCCTGAACCGGCGGGAAAACGTTTCGTTCTCGCGGGAAACAGTAGAAAAAGTGGAGGCGGCGGCAAAAGAGCTGGGCTACCAGATTCCGCGGCGGAAGATGAGAAGAGAGTCGAACGGCAACAAGCTGATCGTCGTCTTCTGTCCGACGCTGACGAATCCTTACTATGTGATGCTGCTGCACGGCATCGAAGAAGTTGCAAAAGAGAAGAATTACGGGGTCTTTGTCTGCAATACGCAGAGGGACCTGAAAATCGAAGAGAATTATCTTCGGATGATGAAGAGTGTGCGCCCGCGCGGAATTATCTACACCTGCAATCCGAGCAGAAGCTGCAAGGAAAAAGTGGAGGAGCTGGCCGCGGAGATTCCGCTTGTCATCATCAACAACCGAGAAGAGCTGCTGGAAATTGATGCGGTCGAGCTGAACAATGCAAAACCCGGCAGGCTGATGGCACGCCACCTGCTGGAACTGGGACACCGGCATGTGGCGTTTGTTTCACCTCCGCTGACTTCCAAACAGGGCCAGCGCCTGAAACGCGTGGAGGGCTTTGTGCGCGAGTTTGAGGAGGCAGGATACGGCCACGGCGTGATCGTCAAATCGGCGGATGAGGACCTCGACGAGGTGATCCCGAGCATGGATTCTGAGTACAAGATGGGCTATTATCTGACGAAGGAACTGCTGCGGGAGGACAAGAACCTTACGGCAATCGTCGGCATGAATGATATGATCGCGTTCGGGATCATGGACGCCGTGCTCGAGAGCAAACTGCGCATTCCGGCGGATATTTCCGTAGTGGGATGTGACAACACCGTCTATTCCAGCTTCCGCTCGATTTCCCTGACGACGATTGACCACTATGTGCCATTGAAGGGCCGCGATGCGTGCGATATCATCCTGCGGAAAATCCAGTCTCTTCGGGAAAGCCAGGACGGCAATGAACCCTTAAGCACGTATCATGTCGAGTATGAGCCGAAACTGATCGTGCGGCGCAGCACTTCGTATGCAAGAACCGAAAAATTAAAAAATAAATAGGACGGCTGAAATTATTATTAATAATTTTGAATAAAACAGCTCCGACGCAAACCGGGAAAACACAAAGAAAAGGAAAAACCGGAAAAAATGAGAAAAAATCCGCCAGAGTAATTTATAAAATAGTATTTATAAATAATAAAATTAATTAATAAAAATGAGGCCGACTTGACGGAAAAACCAAACATATCTATACTGGAGATAACAGAAAAACGGAGCCGTTCTGCGGAAAACAACAGGCCCCGAAACCTTACGAAAGTATGAATATGGGAGGAAAAACAACATGAGATTTTTCATCGACACAGCAAAAGTAGAGGACATTAAAAAAGCAAACGACATGGGCGTTATCTGCGGCGTTACCACCAACCCGTCCCTGATCGCAAAAGAAGGACGTGACTTCAAAGAGGTCATCAAAGAGATCACCGAGATCGTAGACGGACCGATCAGCGGCGAGGTAAAAGCTACCACAACAGATGCAGAAGGCATGATCAAAGAAGGCCGTGAGATCGCAGCCATCCATCCAAACATGGTTGTTAAAATCCCGATGACCGTAGAAGGACTCAAAGCTGTTAAAGTTCTGAGCGCAGAGGGCATCAAGACAAACGTAACCCTGATCTTCTCCGCAAACCAGGCACTTCTGGCTGCAAGAGCAGGTGCAACTTATGTTTCCCCATTCCTTGGAAGACTCGATGACATCAGCACCCGCGGCGTTGATCTGATCCGTGAAATCGTTGAGATCTTCGACGTAGCCGGCATCGACACCGAGATCATCGCAGCAAGTGTCCGCAACCCGATCCACGTAACCGACTGCGCACTGGCTGGTGCAGACATTGCAACTGTTCCATACAACGTAATCGTACAGATGACCAAACATCCTCTGACCGACGCCGGAATCGCAAAATTCCAGGCTGACTACAAAGCTGTATTCGGCGAATAAGACCTAAACATGATTGCATAAAAGCTGGAAATATGGTATTGTGAACAAAGTGAACAATAGCGATATTTCCAGCTTTTGATTCCGATTCAACTAAACAAGGAGAAAAGACATGAACAAGTTAGAACTTCAGAAGACGGCCAATGAGATCCGCAAAGGGATCGTCAGCGGCGTTCATGCAGCAAAGGCCGGCCATCCGGGCGGATCTCTGTCTGCAGCCGATATTTTCACGTATCTGTATTTTGAAGAAATGAACGTGGACCCGAAAAATCCAAAAGATCCGGACCGCGATCGTTTTGTACTTTCGAAAGGCCACACAGCGCCGGGACTGTATGCAGCACTGGCTGAAAAAGGTTATTTCCCGAAAGAAGATCTGCTGACCCTTCGCCATCTTGGATCTTATCTGCAGGGACATCCGGATATGAAACATATCCCGGGCGTTGATATGTCAAGCGGTTCCCTCGGACAGGGAATCTCCGCAGCAGTCGGAATGGCACTCGGTGCAAAACTGCAGAACAAAGCATTTCGTGTTTATACACTTCTTGGCGATGGTGAAATCCAGGAAGGTCAGGTCTGGGAGGCAGCCATGTTTGCCGGAGCAAAACATCTGGACAACCTCGTTGTGATCGTAGACAACAACGGACTTCAGATCGACGGAAACGTAGCAGATGTCAACAGTCCGTACCCGATCGACAAAAAATTCGAGGCATTCAACTTCCACGTAATCAACGTAGCGGACGGCAACGATTTCGATCAGCTGAAAGCTGCATTTGATGAGGCGCGCACCGTAACAGGCATGCCGACCGCCATCATCACAAAGACCGTAAAAGGAAAAGGCGTTTCCTTCATGGAGAACCAGGTAGGCTGGCACGGAAAAGCTCCGAACGATGAAGAATACGCAATTGCTATGGCAGAACTGGAAAAGGCAGGTGAAGCGTTATGTCAGAAGTAAAGAAAATCGCAACAAGAGAAAGTTACGGTAATGCACTGGTTGAACTTGGCGCAGAGCATGACAATCTGATCGTACTCGACGCTGACCTTGCAGCAGCAACCAAGACTGGTGTGTTCAAAAAAGCATATCCGGACCGTCACATCGACTGTGGTATCGCAGAATGTAATATGATGGGAATCGCTGCCGGCCTTTCCACCACAGGCATCGTTCCGTTCGCAAGCACCTTCGCGATGTTTGCCGCAGGCCGTGCGTTTGAGCAGGTACGCAACTCCATCGGATACCCGCATCTGAACGTAAAAATCGGTGCTACCCATGCCGGAATTTCCGTAGGAGAAGACGGCGCAACACATCAGTGCAACGAGGATATCGCCCTGATGAGAACCATCCCGGGCATGGTCATCCTGAACCCGGCAGATGATGTAGAGGCAAAAGCCTGCGTGAAAGCAGCTTATGAATACAACGGACCGGTTTACCTTCGTTTCGGACGTCTGGCAGTGCCGGTGATCAACGACAGACCGGATTACAAATTTGAGCTCGGAAAAGGCGTTGTTCTCCGTGAAGGCAAGGATGTCACCATCGTTGCAACAGGCCTTTGCGTAAGCTCCGCTCTGGAAGCAGCAGAGAAACTTGCCGCAGACGGCATTGATGCCAAGATCATCAACATCCACACCATCAAACCGCTGGATGAGGAGCTGATCGTTGCAGCAGCAAAAGAGACCGGCAAAGTCGTAACCGTAGAAGAGCACTCGGTGATCGGAGGACTTGGAAGCGCAGTCTGCGATGCACTGGCAGAGAAATGCCCGGTTCCGGTGAAAAAAATCGGTGTACAGGACGTCTTCGGAGAGTCCGGCCCGGCAGCCGCTCTTCTTGCAAAATACAAACTCGACGGCGAGGGCGTTTACGAGCAGGTAAAAGAGTTCTGTAAATAAGATTTTTCGAAATAAATGACAAAAGAAAACAGGCAGAGGCCACACCGGAAAATGGTGCAGTCTCTGCCTGTTTTGCTGTCTGCAGTTTTTCTTAAAGCAGAAGTTCGCTTGTCCCGGCCGCCTCAAGTTCCCGGCAGGCGAGCAGGATTCCCTGCGAGATGGATTCCGCCATATGGAAAATCGTGGCAAGCCGGGTTGTCTGCAGAAGAAGCTGTTCAAAACTGCCCGATACATTCACAATGCCTGTGATAAAAATATCCCCGACCTCGGGCAGCGTCTTCCCTGCCCCCGCGCCCGGCCGGATCGCCCCGTTTCCGATCGTGATGTATCCCTGATGACGCCGCGAACCAAGCGAAGCATCAATCGCAACGAGCAGTGCCTCCGGGTGGCGGGAATGGATGTACGAAATCCGGTCCGGTAGATTCAGGGCGTGCACCGGGTCATCCAGCGTTCCATAGACATGAAAAATGCGGCTGCAGTACGGCGAAAGCTGGTACCCGATCAGCGGTCCTAAGGAATCCCCAGTGATCCGGTCGCTTCCGATGCAGAGAAATACCAGTTCACGGAACATGCGTCCGTCCTTTTGAATGCAGTAAGAAAACAGCGACGCCAGCTCTTCGCTGGCGCTGCGGCTTCGCTCATTGATGTAGTAAACTTCGGCGTCTTTTTTTCGAAACATGACCGGTACCTGCCTTTCAGAAGAATCATCCACAGTTTAACCGTATATGGTATAAACTATTCCTGCAATGAAAAAAACATGACATGCCCTCCGGTGCAGAAAAACGGGAAAACAGTCGGAAAAAACCGTGACAGCCCTGCCCCAAAACGATCTTTTTCGCGGAACATCCGTGATAAAGTAGGCAAAAAGGGGTGAAAAGCATGATTGAGATTGTCTATAAAGAAAACAAAGAGCAGGCGAACGGCAACGAGGGATACTTTCATCTGCCGAAAAATATCCGCCAGGTCGGTGATACGAACGGCAGGGAGCGGATTTATCTGGAAGATTATGTCGGAACCTTTCTGAAAAAATATTTTTCCGCACCAGAGGGACGTGCCGCCATGCTGTTCGGTGAATTTAAGTGGGCGGACGGAATTTCCTACTTTTTTATCCGCAGCGCGGCCGCGATTCATACGATGGAGCCGGCGCCGGATCACCTGGTCTTCGATGATGCAGTATGGACGGAGGTCCACGATGTGATGGAAAAATATTTCAAAAACCAGCAGATCCTCGGCTGGGCACTTTCTCTTCCGGGATACGGGGAGGATCTGAATGAACAGATCATCCGAGCGCATCTGAACCACTTCGGCGGAAATGACAAGACGCTGTTCCGCGTCAACGGACAGGAAAAAGAGGAAACCTTCTATACGTACGAGGGCGGCACCCTGCGGAGCACGGGAGGCTTTTACATTTATTATGAAAAGAATGAGCCGATGCAGTCGTATCTGATCGATCAGAATCAGAACCGGTCGATCGAAAACGGAGAGAGCGTGCCCGACCGCGCTGTCAGCGATTTTCGGAAGATGATTGAGGAGAAGAGCGGGGAGGAGCCGGAACACGATCACAGAAAGCCGATCCTCTATGCGATGACAGCATGCGCGGCTGCGGCGCTTCTTGTGACGGTGACGCAGAAATACGGAGATGCGCTGCCGTTTCCGGGGAAAACAAAGGAGCAGACGGTAGCAGTGGCGGGAAACGTACAGGGAGAGAAGACACAGACGGCGGAGAGTGCAGCGGAAGCATCAGCGGCGGAAGAGGGAAACACAGGGGAAAATACTTCGACACCGGAAAGCACAGGAACGGAACTGGAAACGGAAAATGAGAGCGGGAGCGCGGCGGTAAGTGAGGAGCAGAATTTATCCGGAACGGATCCGGCAGGCAGCGGAGAGCAAAGCACATCCGGCGGGGAGCAGACTGGTGCAGCGGAGAACAATACCGGTACGGTGCAGACAGATCCAGCACCGGGAGCAGAGCCATCGTCCGCCCCGGGAACTGCTTCCGGCAGTGAGACGGCAGAAACCGCCGCGCAGGTCTGGCAGGAGTACACCGTACAGAAGGGGGACAGCCTCTCGAAAATCAGTGAGAGATATTACGGAACGATGAGCAGAGTGAAAGATATCTGCGAACTGAACCAGATCGCGGTGGAAGATCTCATATATGCGGGGCAGAAAATATACCTCCCAAAATAGAGAAAAATATGGTACACTAGAGCGGAATCAAACTGCGGCCGAAAGGGCGGCAGAAAATAAGTCCGAAAAGAACATAAGGGGAATGAAAATGGACGGAAAAAACAGAGAAGAACAGGAGAACGGAGCAAAAGTCCGGGATCTTGAGGAGTATAAAGCAGAAAACAGAAAAAGAAAACGCAGACGCCGGATCACCGTTGGAATCCTTGCAGGAGCCATTCTCGCGGCCGGAATTGGTACAGGGGTATGGCTTCAGCTGCGTACTTTTCAGGGATACGACACAGTACAGGCAACAGAGACCGAGGACACCGATACGTATATGTTTCAGAAATCCGGAAATAAGATCGTGCGCTACGGTATCGACGGCATCGAACTGCGCGACCGGGAAAATCAGACCCTCTGGAGCGATCATTATACCATGGAAAATCCGCAGATGATATCCTGCGGCGATGCAATTGCCATTTACGATAAAAACGGAACCAAAATTGTTGTATACGATGCCGATGGAAAGGCCGGCGAAATTACCGCGTCGTATCCGATCGTGAAAGCATCCGTTGCAGGCCAGGGCGTCGTTGCGGCGATTCTGGAAAACAACGGGGAGAGCTGGATCAAATACTATAATACCGATGGAACGGAGATCGCCTCCTCTCACCCGAACATGGACAGCCCGGGCTATCCGATGGATCTCTCACTTTCCGCGGACGGACTCTGGATGGCGGTTTCCTACGCTTACGAAGACGGCGGCAAGATGAAATCACAGGTCGCTTTCTACAATTTCGGAAGCAGGGGCGAGGATCTGGTGGACAATCTTGCAAGCTCATCGAGCTACACCGATATGCTGTGCCCGCAGATCGAAACCGCGGGAACATCCTCATGGGTTGCCTTCTTTGACAACGGCTTCCGCGTTTATGAAGGAACAAACAAGCCGAAGGAAACGGTGAGCGTATCGGAAGATGGAGAAATTTTAAGCTGCGCGTATGCGGACGACCGCGTGGTTCTGATTCTGCGCGGGGAGAGCGACGATCATCCTTACCGGATGAAAATCTACAATCTGAAAGGAAAGCAGCTTGCGGATGAAAATCTGGATTTCTATTACCAGAACCTTCAGATAGAAGAAAAACAGATTCTGCTGACGAACCGGCAGGAGCTGTGTGTATATACCTTAAATGGAAGAAAGAAGTACAGCGGCGTGGTCAGCGAAACACAGATTCACGAGATCCTCGGCATGGGGCAGAACCGGTATCTGCTCGCGGAGGAGGACGGCGTTTCGATGATCCGGCTGAAATAGGAGAAGAAAAACATGAATTGGCTGAGATACGTATTACTTGCGGTGTGTATTCTTTCCGCGCTGGCTGGATATCGAAAGGGGCTGGTCCGGACAGTGCTGTCCATGGTGTCCCTGATTCTGGTGACAGGACTGGCGATCTGGATGAATCCGTATGTAACGGATGTGCTGAATGAGCGGACAACGCTGCCGCAGTATGTGGAGAAGAAATGTTTAGAGACATTTGAAAACAATGAATTTCTGTCGGGGGAAAACCAGGATGTGCAGAAGAAATGGCTGGAGAGCATGGGCGTGCCGGAGGAGCTGGTGAACCAGATCCTCGGAAGCGGCGCGGTGCGGGAGTACCAGGAGGAACAGCTGCACAGTTTGGCATCCTACGCGGCGAAGGCGGTATCGGAAAAGATTATGAAAGGGATTGCTTTCTTTCTGACGCTGGTGCTTGCCGTTGTTTTCGTGACGATTGCGGTGAAAATTGTGGAATTGATTGCGGAGATTCCGGGGATCAGCTTTTTGAACCGCATGGGAGGAGCAGGACTTGGTGTCGTGCGTGCGGTGCTGTGGATCTGGATTTTCTTTGCGGTGGTGTACTGCTTTCAGGCGACACACTGGGGGAATGTATGCATGAAGCAGATCCAGGGCGATATGGCGCTGGCATGGATTCGGGAGAATAATCCGGTGCTGATGCTGTTGAAGAATGTATTATAAGATGAGAAAAAACGGTTCCTTGTGGGGCCGTTTTTTGGTGGGAGGGGGGACGAGGAAAAGCGGGCGTCGTGTGGGCGGCGGATGCGGTGGGAGGGGAGAAACGTGCCGGGGTGCGGGGCTGTGATTTGGGTGGGGCGGAGACCTTGGCGTGGATGGGACGGAACGGGGGAGCACCGAGACAATTCGTCAGGAAAACTGATGTTTTCCCGACTCAGTGTCTCTTGAAATCCGGCTTTGTGAGCCGGATTTCATCTCCCCCGTTC
>NZ_QUHK01000025.1:0-42160 GCF_003479665.1 Blautia sp. AF14-40 | reverse complement strand
GTTCCCTGGAGGTCGTGAACGGGTGATTATTCATCGCTTACATAAATACTAGCTCTACTATACCCAATGTCTTCTGAAACATATTTTATATTTTCTCCGAGCTCATAGCAACGGTGAATTGCATTTAATTTTACTTCTAATGGAGGATTGCGAGGATGATCAGGAGGATTATCAATTACAGGGTATTCTTTCCTTGTTTTGGGTGGGGTATTTTCCTCAGCAATCCATGTGTACAGATTTCTACGTGTTGGATACCCTAGAATCCTAATAGTTTCAGTTACAGACTCTGTTTGATGATATATCCGTAGTGCAATATCCTTTTGTTCTTTTGAATACATAAAAAGGCTCCTTTCGAAGCCCTATAGTAGTCCAGAATTTTGTCCGCACCCTCCTTTGTTCATTTCACAGAGTGTGTTAAGATAACAGGAAAGGATTAGAAAAGGATGAACACACTCACTATGGCAAGAAGAAAAAAAGATGTAACCCCGAACCGACAGCTTGCACAGGCTATCCTTGAGCAGTACCAGCCAAAAAGCGTAGAGGATATACAGAATGCACTAAAAGATATTTTTGGTCCCATGTTTGAAGCAATGCTGCAGGGCGAAATGAACGTAAATCCTCAAACGGTTCTTTCCACACTTGGTTGAAATTGATGTGTTAAAGTTATATAATACATTCAAAATATATTTACCAAGAGGGATATTTATATGGACGAATTTATTAAGTTACTTGACCCAGCCTATGAACTAATACAATATCGCATAAAAGAAGATAAAGTGATTTTTCATATTGCATCAACAATAGCTGAATTAGAATGTCCGTTTTGTGGAAGAAAAACATCTAAAGTTCATTCTATTTATGAAAGAGAAATTCAAGATCTTCCTATGCAAGGAAAAAAGGTCATTCTGTTGGTAGATACCAGGAAAATGCGATGTATGAATCTGGACTGTTCTCATAAAACTTTTTCCGAGAAACATCCATTTGTGGCTGCTAAATCGAAAAAAACGAACAGGTTAATCCAAAATATTTTATATACATCATCCCAACTAAGCTCGTTGAATGCTTCTAAACTTTTAAAAAGCGAAAATATTTCAGTTTGCAAAAGCAGCATCTGCGATCTGCTTAAAAAAAATGCCATCCATTGTGGATAAATCTTCTGTAAAAATGGTATGTGTGGATGACTTTGCTCTCCGTAAAAGATTTTCTTATGGAACAGTTATGATAAATTTGGAAAATCATCGGATTGTTGATATGATTCCGTCAAGAGATACAAATGTTGTCTGCAACTGGCTGAAAACGTTTCACAATATCGAAGTTATTTCAAGGGATGGAGCCATTACATACGCATCCGCTGCTACAAATTCTCATCCTGATGTCATACAGATTAGTGACCGTTTTCACTTGATAAAGGGACTTTCGGAAGTTATCTGTAAATATATATTTCGTGAGTTTTCTGCAAGGGTTGAAATACCATTAACAGAAGGCGTTACGGATGAAATGAAAGCATTATATAACACTGCAAACCGGTCATTGCGTATAAAATTCGCCCATGAAAAACGCAGGGAAGGACTGACCATATCGGATATAGCATTATTGTTACATTCATCACCTAAAACAATCCAAAAATATCTTGCGATTCCAGAAGACCAGATTCCAGAAAGTAAGGAAATTGCCAGGGAACGGCAACACCAGCTGGCTATAAAACAAAAAGAACAGGAAATAAAAGAAGCAAGAAAAATGGCTTTGGCAGGATATCCGATTGAGCAGATTGCATCTCAGATGCACCGTGCCCATAAGACTATACAAAATTATTTAAATCCTGATTTTTCAGTTACAAATGGTCATTATAATGTTCGAATTCCAGGAAAATTAGCTCCATATGAGAACGAGGTAATAAAACTCAGGAGTCAGGGATTAACGTATCCCCAAATACATGATATTATTTGTAAAAAGGGATATACTGGCAGTGTAGCTTCGTTACGAATGTTTATGCAAAAAGAAAGAACACGAATACATGAACAGAATGAAACAGAAAAGCCGCATTCTGAATATGTGCAAAGGAAATCCTTATGCCAGCTGGTTTATAAAAAACTCGAGGATATTGGCACAATCACTGTCAAACAGTATCAGGAAGTATTAAAAAAATATCCTTTATTGAGTGAGTTATATACATTAACCAAAGACTTTTGTAATGTCATATTCTCTAAAAATCCTACAAAAATAGATGAATGGATCAATGCAGCACAAAAATATGATATCCCTGAACTTCAAACATTCATAAACGGCATAAAAAAGGATATAACTGCTGTAAAAAATGGAATTATATATTCGTATAATAATGGCTTAGCAGAAGGCAGTGTAAATAAAATCAAAGTCATAAAACGGGTAATGTATGGTCGAAACAGTTTTGAACTATTGAAAGCGAAAGTGCTATTCGGAGAACTCTTTCACGTTAAATTCAACTAAGAATGGAAAGAACCCCTCAAACATGAGTACTGGATATTAAAAATCCCCGCCTTTTAGCGGGGATTGAGAGGATTTTATAGAAATGGAAGGCACATTGAAAAATCAAGCCTTTTGGTATCGGCTTGGGCATTCTTTCTAAACTCTGGGTGACCATGGAAGCAGATCATCAATAAATCGCAGATCTTTATCATCCATATGCTGTGGAAGTTCAGTAAGCAGCAGGTTGAAATACTCTGATGGTGTATAAATAAAGTTGACAGCCTATTCTCAAGGATTTCATAGTATAATCAAGAGAATAAGGAGGTGCCCAACTATGGCACGAAGTCAACGTAAGTACGATCATGAATACAAAGTGCAGGCAGTTAAGCTTGCAAAAGAAATCGGTGGTGCTAAGGCCGCTAAAGAATTAGGAATTCCTGAAGGTACTATCCATACCTGGCTTAAAGCCGTAAGAACCGGACAACTGGATATTGGAGAAGGTGCCTATACTCCAGAATCTGCCATGAGTCTTGCGGAGGAACTAACCATGCTTCGAAAACGCGTGAAAGATCAGGATAAAGAAATTCGTCGTCTGAAAGAAGAAAACGAGTTTCTGGAAGAAGCCAGCGCTTTTTTCGCAGCGAGCCCCGTCGGAAGTCTCCAAGACCGAAAGAATGAAATTCATTGCGATTAAGACTGACGATGGCACCATCAAGGGAAAACTGGCTTTTTACTGTGTAGCAGCTGTCCTTATAAAAAGGAGTTCTACAGGACATTGGAGAATATCCAGCAGCTGTTCGTGCAGTTGGAATAGCAACTATTAACGTACCTTGACAGTTCCAAAGTAACTTAATCAAACTTCACAGGGGGTAGTCTGTACATTTTCTGGGGGTGATTCGATTGAATTCAAGGAAACTGTTTCAAGGCTTTGCAGTATTGAGCATTTTTATATGCTCATGAATAATTGAGACTAATATATAGAGCTGTATAAACAGTAACACCAGTAAGAGTATAGCACTTTTTGAAGCAGATGAAAATCTGCTTATTTGTCGTTGAAAATACATAGTTTATTTACTGACAATCAAGCTTTCAACTATATTTGAAGCCTACAGCATCGTTTGACATGGAATATCATCAAGTATTGTTTACGTTATCTAAATACCATTGGTGAGTGAACAGTAACTGAAAATCACCTGGATTAGTCTAAAATGTGTTTGCGTTTTGCTGAAATCAATGTTAGAATGTTTATAGACTGGCATTGTATGTTCCGATGCCCACATTATTTTTTGCAGAGGAGGAATAGAGGGATGAAACCCTGGATTATCGTATTAATCGTATTAGCTGTCATCGCTGTCATCCTTGGTCTGCTGTATTACTTCGGTAAAAAAGCACAGACAAAACAGGCCGCACAGCAGGAACAAATGGAGGCCATGAAACAGACTGTCTCCATGTTGATCATAGATAAGAAAAAGCTTCGCATGAAAGATTCCGGACTTCCACAGATGGTCATCGACCAGACACCGAAAATGATGCGTCGTGCAAAACTGCCGATCGTCAAAGCAAAAGTCGGTCCGAGAATCATGACCCTGATCTGCGACGCTGCTATCTTCGATCAGATCCCGGTGAAAAAAGAAGTCAAAGCTACCGTAAGCGGTATCTACATCACCGGCGTTCGCGGCATCCGCGGTTCTTTAGAGCAGCCGGAAAAGAAAAACGGCTTCTGGCAGAAAATGCTCCGCAAGGCACGCGGCGAGGAGAAATAAAATTTCATCTGAAACAAAAAGAAACACGCTTTGCGTGTTTCTTTTTGCTTTCGCGGCAGTCGCCAAGGTCTCGTGCAAGCCCGGACTTTGGCTCGTTGCTCGCGAAAATACCCGAGTTGAATGATTTTCATTCTTCCCGGGTATTTTTTATAAATTCAGTTTTCCGCCTTCCCGCGGTCTTACCTCGATATCGATTGCGCAGTCCCCCACGTAGCTGTCGTTGATGTCGAGCGCGTATTCTGCCTTCAGTAAAATCTGATCCGGCGTCTCTTTCATTCTGACCTTCGTCGCCGCAACTCCCATGTTGATCATGCCATATGGCGTATGATAAAACGAAATGTTCTTTTTATCCTCCTCAAAAATCATATGGACATCAATGAGGCCGCGCTTGCGCACCTCGAGGGCGTTTTCCGTAAATTTGATCATGTTGTGCGTCATCATATCAAAGCCTTCGGTTGCCTCGTCGTAGATCAGAAAGTGATGGCCGTTTTTCTTGTAGTACGAACCCGTCGTCATAACCTCCACCGGTTCTTGTTCGCCGGATTCCTCATCCATCAGATACTGCAGTCCGCGGATGCTGATGAGTACGTCTTTTTCCATCCTTTTCTGGTGTTCCTCTCTCTTTTCTGTATGTCGTTTTTAATAGTTTTCAATCTGTACCTGTTTCGTATCGCTGATCTGCTCCGGCAGAACGGAATGTGCGAAGGCATTGAACCGCTCCACGCCGTCGCTTGCGAAGAACTGGTATTTCTGACGGCCCAGCTCATCGTTTCCCGGATTCTCCAGATCCAGCTCCCGCAGCAGTCTGCACAGTGCCTGTGAGGTTTCGTATGCCGGGTTGACGAGTGTTACTTTTTCTCCGACTACTTTCCGCAGCAGAGAACGCAGCAGCGGATAGTGGGTGCATCCCATAATCAGCGTGTCGATGTCTTTATCCAGAATCTCTGCCAGATAGCGGCGCGCCACTTCCTCGGTGATCGGATCTTTTGTCCAGCCCTCTTCCACGAGCGGCACGAACAGCGGACACGGTTTTCCGTAAACGGTGATCGCCGGATCTGCCTCGGTAATAAGCTGCTGGTAGAGGCCGCTCTGAATAGTGCTCTCGGTTGCGATGACGCCGACACGCTTGTTCTGCGTCGTCTCGACGGCCATCTGTGCGCCCGGTTTTACCACGCCGATGATCGGGAGATCAATCTCTTTTTCGATCGTATCGAGTGCCAGCGCACTTGCGGTGTTGCAGGCGATGACGATTGCCTTGACCTGCTGGGTTTCCAGAAAGTGTACGATCTGGCGGGAATAACGGATGACGGTGTTCTTCGATTTGGAACCGTACGGCACACGCGCGGTATCCCCAAAATATACGATTCGTTCATCGGGCAGGTTTCGCATAATCTCACGCACTACGGTCAGTCCGCCGACACCGGAATCAAAGACGCCGATCGGCGCCTGTCTGTCTGCTTTCATACTTTCCTCCATTTTTCATCCGGCATTACTTTTTTGTCATGCCGAATGGGGTTCATTTCTATATTTAATATATCTGAATTTTTACATTTCTTTTTTCATTTCACGACCCTGGTTAAAATAGGTCACTGATACATTATTTTAACCCGAATGGAGGAATATTGCAATCATTTCTCTTGAAAGTCTTTCGAAAAATCCGCTTAACGCCAGAAAAACCGAAACGAAATCCGGTCACTTTTCAGGATTTCGCGGTAGGCGGCGTCACTCAACAGATTCTGCAGCGGAATCCGGCTTTTTTCGACTTTTTCTGCACTTTCGCCGTCCTCGTTTACGGGGCGCAGGGCATCCGAAAAGCAGATGGACGGGTACAGCATGCACCACCAGTTGTGCCCTTTGGCTCTGCCGATGTTGATCTGAAGAGCGTCGTACGTTCCGGCGGGGAGAATATAATTGCCCGTTTCTTTTTCCTCAAAACTGGCTTTTCCGTACGTTACGGTGATATCGTCAGTACTGCCTCCTGCGCGCAGCGTCTGAAGGGCGGCGGCACGGATGGAGGGCTCGTTTTCACGCAGGATTTCTTCGGTTTCTGCTTTTGTTTCGGCTCCGTGCAGGATCGTCTGCAGTTCTTCGGCAACGGCATCGCGTACCTGAAGCTTGATCTGCTGGTCGGAGGCGCAGTCGCTGTTGGCTCTTACGTGAAAGCGCACGATCTTTGCAGCGACTTCCTGCTGCAGACGGGACTCGCGGAGAAGATTGGCGGTTCCGGAAAGGATCAGCGCCGCAATGCAGACGGGGAGCCAGCGGCGGCAGAAAATTTGAAATGCCGCCTGGAATTGACTTCTATGCTGGTTCCCAAATGTATTTCGGGGCTGCGCCTGCCTGTCTCTGGATTTCTTCTGTGTCTGATTTTGATTCCGTTTCCGGCTCTGTACTTTTTTCTCATTCATATGCTGCCTCCTGTTTTTTCCAGTTTTGCCGGATTTCAAAACTTTTATACACAGACACTCACTACCCGCTCCGATATTCCATACACTTTAAACCTTTTACGGCGCTTTCGGAATCCACGAAATGCTCCTTTCGTTTTCCCACGCATAGCGCAAGTCTGCCAGTGTCACCGCCTCTTTTCTTTTCACCCGGTTGTCATAAATTCCGCACAGGTACTCACCGACGGACTCCACCTGTTTTCCGTTCTGCTCCATGATATCTTCTGGTTTTTCTGCGTGAAACAGATAGGCACTGTGCCCAAGCGCACGGTCCTGTTCCAGGTACTTCAACAGTTCTTCCATCCGTCCCCGGTCACTGAGCAGTGCATCGGAAAATACAATCGCCTGGACGTGTCCGGTGTCGAGATCATATTCCTCTGTGCTGTCATATTGCTGCGCAATCTCCTCAAACGTCTCCGCTTCAAAGAACAGCGATGCGGGGTCCTCGTCGGTTCCCTCCTCCTGCTCATCCTTTCCCTGGCCGGTCACCACCGCAAGATTCGCAGGCGCATACCAGACGCGCCATTTACCGCCAGCCGTCTCCTTTTCTCCGCCGCTCTCACTGACCGCCGTCCCGGTTTCTTCCCCAGTTTCACTGTTTTCCGGCGCAGTCGCCTCTTCCGACACATAATCAAAGGCAACCGCCAGTGGATACAGCCGCTTTTCCGGCTCTACTGCCCCGCAGGATGACAGGAAAATCATACTGCCCAGCGCCAGACACACAAGCCGCAGTTTTTTCATATGCTTCTGGCAGAAGCCGAGCAGCACCGTGATGGCAAGGAAAAACGGAAAGTAACCGTATCGGACCGACCAGACGCTTTCCGCGCATGACAGCAGCCATATAAAAAGCACTGTACCGATCCGTACATAGAGATTCTGCGGTTTCCACAGTCCCGTCTTCTCTCCGATCAGCGATACGTAAAACAGCAGACTTCCCAGTGTGAACAGCAGTCCCATCAAAAGAAATGCCATCCACAGAATATCAAACCGCTCCAGAAATCCACCCGGCAGGCTCGTTCCTGCCATTAACAGTAAGAGCGGGTCCTGCGCCGCAGCCGTGCCGCACCGGCCGAAAACGCCGAGCAGCGCCATGCTTCCTGCAATTACAAGAAGCCCCGTTTTCCAGATACTCTGCGTCACCGGAAGAATGACACTCCTGTGCTCTTTCTGCACATGCCCCAGTAAAAACGGCAGCAGCGCAATCGGTGTTCCATTTTCCAGTGTTCTCCACACATTCCACCCAAAAAGTATTCCGTTATCCACAATTTCAACAGACTTTGCTGTCTTCCAGGCATCCTCAAACGAGGAAAAATGCATCTGCGGAACCGTCAGCAGAAGCAGAATCAAAATCCCGCCCACAATCCACGGATAGAGTGCTTCCGCCAGCCGTCCTCTTTTCTGTACTTCACTGCCGACACCAAACCCGGCCGCCGCGAGCAGAAACAGTCCGCAGAGCTCCTGCGGTACACCCGCTGTCAGATACGCGGCGGCAAGCTCCGCCATTCTGCGAAGCAGTGTTCCGCCGAGGAAAAGCAGATAACACAGATACATCACTGCCAGAAGGAGTTTCCCAGCCTTTCCCATCACGCTTTCCAGGCGGCAGTAAAGCCCGCCAAAGCGCACGAGATAAATGCACCACACCGCCAGCAGCCCATATCCAACGAAAATCCCTGCCATACCGGGCAGGCCGTCCGATGCGCCGTACGCCGCGAGCTGCCAGAACGCCGGGCAGAGCAGAACGAGCACGATCTGGCGTTCCATCTGGCGCTGTGAAATTCTGTCATTTTCCGAAAACATGCGTCACTCTCCCCTTTCCTGTTTTTCTTCCGGCTCCGCAACTTTTCTGTTTTTCCGCAGCCGCACTCTCTGATCGCGCTTTGTAAAGACCGGCCGCTCCCGCATCTGATGCAGCGGCGGCCGCCATACGGAATCCTTCGGCGCATGGTAGCCCGCAAGTCCTTTCCCGACGAACGGCATCAGATAGGGAATGCCAAAACTCGTAAGCCCGGCGAGATGACCCGCGAGAAGAAACGTGCCGAGCACCATGCCGAAAATGCCGAGCCATCCGCCGAGCAAAATGAAGCCGAATTTCAGCAGCCGGAACGGCGCACCGAACTCTTCGTTCGGAATCGCCAGCGAACAGAGCGCCGAAACCGCAACCACAACGACGGTCATCGGGCTTACCAGATTGGCGGAAACCGCTGCATCTCCGATGATCAGTCCGCCCACAATTCCGATCGTCCCGCCAAGCGGCCCCGGCATGCGCACACCGGCCTCGCGGATCAGTTCAAAAGCAAATTCCATCAGAAGAATTTCCAGAATGCCGGGGAACGGAACGCCTTTCCGCGCTTCGGCGAACGCCAGCAGGAGTTTGGTCGGAAGCACCTGCGTGTGAAAGCCCGTGACAGCCAGGTATCCGCCCGAAATCCACATGGCGAGAAAGACTGCCGCATACCGCAGCAGCCGCTCAAATGAGACGATCAGAAAATGATGATACCGGTCCTCACTGACCTTTAAAAAGCTGTCAAATGATGCCGGGAAGAGAATCCCGACCGGGGAATTATCACATAAAAGCAGGATTCTTCCGTCCAGAATCTCCATCGCCGCGCGGTCCGGCCGTTCGGTCGTCTCGAAGCGCGGGAACGGCGATTTCCACTGCGGTTCGCAGAGCTGCTCGACCATGCCGCTGTCAAAAACGCCGTCCACTTCCCAGCCGGCAATCTGCTGTTTTACCTCTTCCAGAAATTTCGGATAAATCAGCTCTTTCTCATACACCAGAGCCAGAACCGTATCAGAACGCGCACCAAAATGTATTTCTTCTACTTTCAGACTGGTCGTCCGCAGTCGTTTTCGGACGAGCGCCGTGTTG
Organism: Blautia sp. AF14-40; assembly: GCF_003479665.1. Classification (NCBI taxonomy): domain Bacteria; kingdom Bacillati; phylum Bacillota; class Clostridia; order Lachnospirales; family Lachnospiraceae; genus Blautia; species Blautia sp. AF14-40. The sequence continues at coordinate 32,639 of NZ_QUHK01000025.1, read as the reverse complement.
GTTTTGACAGAGTCGGAAAAACCTTCGTTAGAGCCGCGCAGCACTTTTTCGGACTCCGCTTTTTGCACTCCTAAATTGGGATAGCCCTTCGATCCGATTTTGACTGCACGGTCATAATGATCCACAAAAAGGACTGCATTTCCCGCAAGCATGGAAGCGAACGCTTCTTCCATGGTATCAAATTCCAGTGCATCCGAAATTCCGAGCTGATTTTCCGAGAGAACCCCCGGGATATCTGCCTCGGGAACCTCCATCAGACGGTTCAACAGCTTCCCGATCACGGAATCCTTCAACATAACGCAGCTCACCGCCACTTCTACGTAGATCAGCAGCGCACCGGTTCCGCCCGTTTTGCCGAGTTTCATCGGGCGGATCTGAATATCATCGCAATTTTCACACCATGTACGGATCACGCTTTCATTTTCCGCCAGTGTGAGTGAAATCTGCGTCTTCTCTTTTTCCATGCCTGCGTCCCTCCTTCTCCTCCTTTTGAAAGCTTCCGAAAAACCATCTGGAGAAATATACTCTGCAAAATCCCATAAAAAAACATTCTGTCACGATTTTTTTACTCTGTAACAGAATGTTCCTTTTTCGAAATTTTATACGCTTTTATTCTTCTACACCCGTCATGCTCTGGTGATGTACGGTCTGCATAATACTCTCCTGCTGTCGCTCGATATGCTCGCGGATCATCTTCTGTGCGCCTGCAAGATCCCGATTTTTCATACGTTCATAGAGGGCATCGTGCTCCTCGACCAGGGAACGTCGGGATTTTACATCCTTTAAATATTCAATCCGGTAACGGTACATTTGCTCCCGCAGATTGTTCAGCAGCTGAATCAGACGTTCGTTGTTCGTCGCCTGATAAATCACATCATGGAATGCCACATCTGCCTGTGCAAGCTTCTGCAGATCATCCGTCTCTGTTGTCTCCAGCATTTGTTCAAAGCTGCGCGATGCCTGATAAAGCTTCTGCAGTTCGCTCTCTGTAATCCGCTGACACGCCAGTTTTACCGCCAGCTCCTCCAGTCCAAGCCGCACCTCCAGCACATCGTTCAGGTCTTTTTCCGTAATCTGTGCTACCTGCGCACCCTTCCGCGGCACCATGATCACAAGGCCGTCCAGCTCCAGCATACGGATCGCCTCGCGGATCGGGGTACGCGAAACGCCGAGCTGATTTGCCAGCCGGATCTCCATCAGCCGTTCACCCGGCTTTAACTCCCCGCGCAGAATCGCCTGGCGCAGCGTGCGGAACACGACATCGCGGAGCGGAAGGTACTGATAATCCTCCATCTGCAGGTCTAACTCATTTTTTGCCATACTTTGTACCTCCCGGTTTTGATACAGTAGTCAGGAATGTCTGTTTCGACAGTCCGCTTATTTTTAACTGATCGCGGGCAAATTCTGCCTTGTCCGGATCGTCGAAAATGCCGAATACGGTCGGGCCGCTGCCGCTCATCATCGCATTGACCGCACCGTTTTTCATCATCTGTGCCTTGATCTCATCGATCACCGGATACGCCGGACACGTCACGGATTCCAGCACATTTCCCATGCGGTCCGTGATGCCGTACAGGTCATGATTTCGGATCGCCTCTACCATGCCGTCGATATCCGGATGCTCCGTCACCTCGTCAAGATGCAGGTTTCCATAGACAAATTTCGTCGAAACATTGATGCCCGGTTTTCCGATCAGCACGTAGCACATCGGTACGCCGGGAAGGGATGTCAGCTTTTCGCCGATTCCTTCTGCCAGCGCCGTACCGCGCATCACACAGTACGGAACATCCGCTCCGATCTGCATACCCCGCTCCATCAGCTGGCGTTTTGTCAGACCAAGCTGAAACATGCGGTTAATTCCTACCAGTGCTGCTGCCGCATCCGAGCTTCCGCCCGCCATGCCGGCCGCTACCGGGATAAATTTTGTCAGGTTCATATCGACACCCTGACGGATATCGAATTCATCCATCAGAAGTTTGGCCGCTTTGTATACGAGATTTCCGTCATTACACGGAAGGAACGGCAGATTGGTTGTCAGCCTTATGCCAAGTTCTTTGCTCTCCTTTATTTCCAGCTGATCGTACATCTGGATCGTCTGCATTACCATGCGGACTTCATGGTAACCATCCTCTCTTTTTCCGGTCACATCAAGACCAAGATTTATTTTTGCAAGCGCACGCAGTTTCATCGTAAGCACCACCTTCGGTAATGTTTTTTGTATACATAGATATTAATGGATTTTTCTTCTATTTTCAAGCGTTATCTTCTGTTTTTGTACATAATTTTATACAATTCAGTTCAACAGCCTTGGAAACGCAGGCGTAAGCGGTGGCTGAGGGAAACGAACAAGAGCAAAATAAGAGTTTACGAACCTGTCGAAACTTGCTATAATTTTCACCAGAAGATTGCGAGAGTGCAAAGCACGTAGCAATCTGGTATCAGACCATGTCTGAAAAAACCTTTTCGTAAGCTGCGAATCCCCGGTTACGGAAAGGTTTCTCAAACACACTCTGATTTTTACGCAGGAGAAGGAAGTATTTTTTATGAGTTCACAAAAATCTTATTCATTTTCCCGCCAGGTTCTGGTCAACGGAATCCGCGATGGCATTCCGATCGGGCTTGGCTATTTTGCGGTCTCGTTTTCGCTCGGCATTGCAGCGCGTAAGGCAGGTCTTAGTCCTTTTCAGGGCTTTCTCGCCAGTCTTTTCAACAATGCTTCCGCCGGAGAATACGCTGCCTTTACATTGATTGCCGCCAACGCAGGCTATCTGCAGGTCGCTATCATTACACTCATCGCCAATGCGCGGTATCTTCTGATGAGCTGTGCGCTTGCCCAGCGCTTTTCGCCGGACACGCCGTTTTTCCACCGTTTTCTCATTGGTTACGATGTAACGGATGAACTGTTTGGCATCACAATCGCGCGCCCGGGCTGGCTGAATCCATATTATACATACGGTGCCATTCTCGTCGCTGCTCCCGCGTGGTCGATCGGCACGGCTCTTGGCATTATTGCCGGAAATCTGCTGCCGCTGCGCGCTGTCAGTGCCTTAAGCGTGGCGCTGTACGGCATGTTCCTTGCAATCATCATTCCCCCGGCGAGAAAGAGCCGTGTGGTAGCGGGTCTTGTTGCCGTCAGCTTTTTCTTAAGCTTTATCTGCAGCTATCTCCCGGGCATCTCCACTCTCTCCGACGGAACCAGAACGATTCTGCTCACCGTTCTGATTTCCTGCGCCGGAGCTATCCTGTTCCCGGTAAAGACAGAGGAGGAAAATGCTGATGTACAATAATTATATCTATATCGCTGTCATGGCTCTGGTTTCCTACACAATCCGGATTCTGCCGCTGACGCTGATTCGGAAGCCGATTAAAAATCAGTTTATTCAGTCGTTTCTGTACTACGTTCCATACGTGACGCTGTCAGTCATGACCTTCCCGGCGATTGTCCATGCAACACAGAGCCCTGTTTCCGGCGCACTCGCGCTTGTCGTCGGCATCGCAGCCGCATGGTTCGGTGCAAGCCTGTTTCAGGTTTCGGTGGCATGCTGTGCCGTGGTGTTTGTGATTGAATTATTTTTGTAATAGAAATGAGCCGCCCTGTGGGAACAATCCTTTTCCCCGGGGCGGCCCGTTTTGTATGTATTACTTTTCTGTTTCTGTTTTTCTGAAATGATAAACGCTGACCGAAGCCGCCGGCAGTGCAATCTGGAAGGAGTCTTTTTCCCGTGCAGGTGCTTTTCCTTCTTTGCAGCGGACTCGGTTCGGATGTTTCGCATCGTTGTAGTTCTGCGGATCTTTGGAGTACAGTGTTTTGGCCTCAACAAATTCCGGACACTGTTTGAATTTCAATTCGATTTTCTTTGATTCGCTGTAGCTTGTATTTACGAGGTTGACGTAGATATCATCATTTTTGATCGAAGCAAAGATGCAGACCTCAGGATCTTTGTTCTTTTCCTCAAAGCCAAGCGTATACGCACCCTGATGCACCTGATACATATCGAACACATCGTAGTTTGGTGTCAGAATACAATGCTCACCATCCGTCAGGAACAGGGAATTCAGGACATTGACAGACTGTGCCACACATGCCATGCGCACATCCCCGGTATTGCGGTGGAAGATGTCGAGCGTCAGTGCAGTTGTAACGGCATCACGCATCGTACACTGCTGATACAGCGCCGGGCGCGCATTAAATGCACTGCTGTGCCAGTTGCCCCACTCACCGACAATCAGTTCACATTTTCTGGGTGCCGCCTGGAACGGACCCTCCGGTTTCGGAAGTGCCTCAAGACCAGCGTCTATCAGGCGGCGCTGCTCGTGAATGACATTTTCCAGCTCTTTGCATCCATTGATCACATCATACCACTGTTTTTCATCAAACTTTTTCTCTGTCTGAAGCTGTTTCAGATTCCAGTTGTAAAAATGGAGATCGTAGCCGTAAAGCAACGGCATACGGTATTTTCCCATCTCCTTAAAAAAGTCTTTCGTCCACGCAGCACGTTCTTTCGGCTTATTTCCATCCGGGCCGCTGGCGATGCATTTCATGGAAAATGTCTGATCGCCGCCTCCAAACGACGGACAGGAGGAACTGAATTTCCGGTATTCGTTCGCATACATCTGCGGCGTCATTTTTCCGCCGCCGTCCCATACTTCATTTCCGATACCCCAGTATTCAATCTCGAACGGTTTTTCATGGCCGTTTGTTTTTCGTTCCTGCGAAAGTGCCGTCGGCTCTTTGCGGTTACAGTACTCCATCCACTCTCGCATCTCGGATGGAGAGCCGGTCATCATATTGATATTAAACCATGGCTTCGCGCCGATCATCTCGCAAAATTCCATCATCTCGTGCGTACCGAACTGATTGGGATCCGTCTCGAAAGTACCGAAGTTTTCATTGTATGTAACCGGCCGCTGCTCCCGCGGACCTATGCCGTTCCGCCAGTGATATACATCCGCAAAACATCCGCCAGGCCAGCGGATCACCGGCGGGTGCAGCTTCTGAAATGCATCAACAAGGTCTTTTCGGATTCCATGATAATTCGGAATCTCCGAATCCTCTCCAACCCAGATTCCATCATAAATACAGGAGCCAAGAAACTCGATAAAGTGTCCCTGCAGTTCCGGGTAAATATATTTTTCTCCAGCTAATTTTCGAAACGTAATCTTCTGCATAAAAATCCTCCAAATGAAAGGGTGGTGTGTATTTTTGCTACTTTTCAGTATAGGACACTTTGAAAGGAAATACAATTTAATCTAAAAAAAGTCTTATGGATTCCTGTTTTTCACGGTATTTCTCTACATATTGCAATTCTCTGCTTGACATCTAATATTATCAGTGATATATCAATAGTATAATCAGAGCAGATACAAGATTTACCACTTACGAACAATAGAAAAAACTACACAGGAGAATTTTCATGGATCAGAAATTATATGACAGTTATGTAAAGATTTTAAAGAACGAGCTTGTTCCGGCGCTTGGCTGTACAGAGCCGATTGCCATCGCCTATGCGGCAGCCAAAGCACGCGAAGTGCTCGGAGAGATGCCAGAATCGATTGAGCTTTGCTGCAGTGGAAACATCATCAAAAACGTAAAGGGTGTTAAAGTTCCAAATTCCAACGGTCTGAAGGGCATTGATGTTGCGGCAACGCTTGGCGTCGTCGGAGGCTGTGCCGAACGCGAGCTTGAAGTACTTGAAGATGTGACCGAGGCAGATATTGAAAAGACAAAAGAACTGGTACAGCAGGGATTCTGTACCTGTACTTTAAAAGAAGGCGTAGAGAATCTTTACATTGTTGCAAAAGTCATTGCCGGAGAGCACAGCGCGGAGGTAACGATTGTAAACCGTCATACCCTGATTTCACGCATCGTAAAAGATGGTGAGATACTTTATCAAATTGCGGCTCATGAAGATTCCCCTGAATACGTTGATAAAAGTGTGCTGAACGTCAAGGATATTCTCGAATTCGCCGATACTGTGAAGATCGAAGATGTCAAAGAAATCCTCGACCGCCAGATCACCATGAACTCTGCGATTTCTGACGAAGGTCTCCGCCACGCTTACGGTGCACAGGTCGGCCGCACTCTGCTGAATGAGTACGGCGATGACGTAAAAATCCGCGCCCGCGCCCATGCCGCTGCCGGTTCCGATGCCCGTATGAGCGGCTGCTCTCTTCCGGTCGTCATCAATTCCGGCAGCGGAAACCAGGGCATGACCGTTTCCCTTCCTGTCATCGAGTTTGCAAAAGAATGGAACGTTTCCCAGGAAAAACTGTACCGCGCACTCGTTGTCAGCAACCTGATCGCGGTTCATCAGAAAAAATATATTGGAAGTCTTTCCGCTTACTGCGGCGCCGTCAGCGCAGGCTGTGGAGCCGGCGCCGCCATTACCTATCTTTCCGGCGGATCCTATGAGGATGTTAGCCTGACGATCGTCAATACCATTGGAAACGTCGGCGGTATTGTCTGCGACGGAGCAAAATCCTCCTGTGCGGCGAAAATTGCATCCGCTGTTGACGCTGCTATTCTCGCCCACTACATGGGCCAGCATCACAGAAGTTTTCAGCCGGGCGAAGGTATTGTTCGGGAAGATGTGGAAGATACGATTAAAAGTATGGGATATATCGGAAGAGTCGGCATGAAAGATACCGATACGGAAATTCTGAATATTATGATTGACCGGGTGGATGTGAACAAGGTCTGCTAATAAAAGAATAACTGATTTTGCTCAATTGATACATGCCTTGTTTTATGGTAACATATACATAAGTTTTGATACTATGTCTAAAAAGCCAGCATGCATAGTCTCTGGCGCGTGTTTGACAAGAAAGGAATGACCGAAATGAGCAAATTAAGTATTCCCGTTGGCATCTCAAATTTCGAAAAAATCCGTAATGGTGGATTTTACTACATTGACAAAACAGGTCTGATTGCAGAACTTGTGAGATCATCAGCAGAAGTGACATTAATTACACGACCCCGACGTTTCGGAAAAACGCTTGGCATGAGCATGCTGGAGAGTTTTTTTGACATCCGCAAAGACTCAAAAAAACTATTCGATGGCCTCGAAATTTCACACCAAAAGAATTTATGTGAGAAATGGATGAATCAATGGCCTGTTGTGTTTTTATCGCTCAAAAATGTTGACGGTATTCATTTTTCAGATGCTTACCAACAGCTGGTCTATGAAATTTCCCTTCTTTATCAGCAGCATGATAACCTTTTGAAAAGTACAGCTTTAAGTGATCGGGATAAGTTTCTTTTTAAACAGCTGCAGGAACGACAAGCCGGAAAAACGGATATTATGCGTTCCCTCCAGTTTCTTACGCGGCTGTTGGAACAGCATTATGGAAAAAAAGTGATCCTGCTGATTGATGAGTATGATGTGCCAATCGCCAAGGCGAACAGTCACGGATACTATAATGAAATGATGGATGTTATAAAGGGATTGATGCAGGCATTAAAAGATAATCCATCTCTTCACTTTGCTGTTATCACAGGATGTCTGAAAATTGCAAAAGAAAGTATCTTTACAGGAACAAATAACTTTGTCTCGGATACAATTACCAATTCCCGACTGAATGAATATTTTGGCTTTGTTCAGCATGAAGTCGACCAGCTTCTCCTTTCTGCAGATTTTACAGATAAAGCATCTGCCATGAAGGAGTGGTATGACGGCTATCATTTTGGTACTTTCGATGTTTACTGCCCCTGGGATGTGATGAATTATCTTCTGGAATTGCAGCGAAATCCCCAGGCAAGTCCTGTCAGCTACTGGAAAAACACGAGTGACAATGCCATCATCCGGTCTTTCATTGACTACGCCGGAAGCAGCATCACAAAAAAGCTCGAAACTCTAATGGCTGGCGGATCCATTTTGCAGCGTGTGGATGAAAATCTAACGTATGATTATCTACATTCCTCGGAAGATAATCTCTGGAGCCTGCTGTATCTGACAGGATATCTTACAAAAGCCCAAACTACGATTGATACAGATGAACTGCCTCCAGGAATGATGGAGCTGAAAATTCCGAATGCTGAAATCAAAGAAATCTTTGAGACAACAGTGGTCCGCTGGTTTGATGAAAGTGCAAAAACCTGGAACCGGAAAACACTGTTTGATGCCATCTGGAGTGGTGACTGCGATCGTATTACGCAAGAACTGACGGCTCTTCTTCGAAGAACGATCAGTTATCACGACTATCGGGAAGACTTTTACCATGCATTTCTTGCCGGAATCTTTACCGGGGCCGGTTACATGGTAGATTCTAACAAAGAACACGGCGAAGGCCGCAGCGATGTCGTTTTGTATGATTCCATTAACGGCCGGGTGGCAGTTTTTGAAGCAAAATATACGAAGGCTCTGGAAAATCTGAGTTCCGCATGCGACAGCGCCTTACAGCAGATGAACGAGAAGCTGTACGCAAAGGAATACGAGGATGACTACGATCAGATTTTCTGTTATGGAATTTCATTTTTTAAGAAACGCTGTCTGGTAAAAAAGGTACTGTGAAAGATCTCTTCTCCCGCAGAAAAGTTTTCTTTACAGCATGCACAGGTCTCTATCAAAAACGTCAAAAGTACAATTCTATTTTTCCAGATATCATTGGTATATAATAGAATCTTGACTTCTGACGTTTTTTCGTTCTTTTTTAGATCTTTTGTCTTTATCCTGTTTTATTTTACTCTTCCGCTATTCCATTCGGAATTATACCTCATAATTTCAAAATGACATGACCTCTTTAAAAAGCAAGGATGATGTGCTGACGCTGTTCGTTCACCTTGGGTATCTCGCTTATGATAAAAAGACACGGGAAGTATTTATTCCAAACAAAGAAACACTGGAAATTTGCAAAAGAAATAGTCTATATACAAAAACAGTCGTCCAAGCTATATCATAGCCGACGACTGTTTTTCTATATAATTACGTTTTCTCACCCGCAAAAATCCGCCAGATCCTCTTTCAGATAATTCAGCGTTTTCTCCAGATCTTTTTCCCGAATGTTCTGCATGATATCGGTATGATGCGCAATATCCAGCGCCGGATTCACGTTGGACCAGGTCTGCCAGTAGAACTGGGCATAGGCGCGTTTTAAAACGTTCATGGTTCGCTCGAGTTCCTGATATGCATAAGCATTTCCGGAAAAGGAGATTAATTTCAGATGAAATGCCGTATTTGCCTCCCAGTGATCCCAGACGCTGTCGGTGCTCTGCTTGCATCTCTCATCAATCTCGGCAAGCTCCGCCAGATTTTCTTCGGTGATATGTCCGATCGACTGACGAAGATATCCGCCCTCGAGAACAAGGCGGAAATCCAGAATATTCTGTGCCTCTTCGCGGGACACGCTGACAACCTGGTAGCCGAAGCGCGGGAAGCTGTGGAGAATTCCCTCGTTGCAGAGCGTCACCAGTGCTTCACGGATTGGCGTCTTGCTGCAGCCGAATTTCTGTACCAGCTCCTGCTCGTTGATAATTTGATTGGGTTTATATTCATCGGTAAAAATGCCGTTCAAAATGGCCTGATATACCATATTTTTAAGGCTTTCCTGTTGTTTTTTCATAAGGGGAAACTCCTTATCTTTTATTTTCTTCACTTTTGCGCATCCTGATTTTTTTCTTCTCCAAATGCGCCCTGTTTTTTATCTTAACAAATTTTTTTTTGCTTGTAAATGCCGTGCTCCCAGATTTTTACCGGTAAAAAAGAGGAAAATGATGTTTTCACCATTTTCCCTCTTCTGTTCCCTCATTGGACGTTATCGCTTATTCTGTCTGCCGTCAGATCACATACTCATTCGACTTCTGCATCTGCCATTCCACCAGATCTGCCAGCGTAATATTGTCCACCACACTGTTGATGGCATCGTTCAGTTTTTTCCAGAGCATCACCGTAACGCACTGATCTTCCCTGCCGCAGTCGGCGCCGTCTTCTACACAGTCCACCGGCGCAAGGCTGCCCTCGGTCAGACGCAGGATCATGCCCACGGTATATTCTTCCGGCTTTCGTTTCAGGGAATAACCGCCCGCCGGGCCGCGCACACTTTTTACGAAACCAGCTTTATTCAAAATCGAGATGATCTGTTCCAGATATTTTTCCGAAATCTCCTGCCGCTTTGCCACATCTTTCAAACGCACCGGTTCGCCGGTATTGTTGAGTGCCAGATCCAGCATCAGACGAAGCGCATACCGTCCTCTTGTCGAAACTTTCATTTTATTTCCTCCGAATATATGTCATGATAAAAATACCTTCTTTTATTTTATTCCATATTCTCTACATATTCAATAGGAAATATAACACAAACCCAAAGCATGTCCGAAAAATGCAATGACTTTTTATCCGCTTTCCATGCTTACTTATCATCTCAAATCCTGCGCAATCTCTTCTCCCATCTTCTCTACCGCATCCACAATCTCCCGGATCTGCTCTCCGGTAATTTCATTGATATGCACGCCACCGGTGCAGACGGTCACGGTACGGCAGGCACAACAGATTTTTTCCGCCAGCATCCGGCACAGTACCTCATCTTTATGTCCGGTGCGGTTCCACACCGAGGAAGTCGCACTCCAGCTCCCGTCTCCGGTCAGCGATTCTCGTGGTACGGCCTGCACCACACAGCCGATATGCGGCTTTTCTCCTCCGGCGAGACAGATCTGAAAGTCCTCACCGAGCTTCATTACCGTCACTTCCATCGTGCATCCTGCGGCTGTTGCCTTTTTTGTCAGCATTCTTTCCATCTCCGGTACTCCTTTACTTCCACGCCGAACGGCGAAAGCAGTTTGGCCGCAAGATGTGTCACCATATCGTCGATGGACTCCGGTTTCTGATAAAAGGTCATCATCGGCGGAACAATCCATACATTTGACAATCTCGACAGTTCGTACAGATTCCGCAGATGAATTTCACTCATCGGTGTCTCCCGTGCTGCCAGTACAAGCGGGCGTTTCTCCTTGATCGTCACATCCGCCGCACGCAGCAGCAGATTGTCGGTGTATCCGCTTACAATTCCTGCCGCTGTTTTCATGCTGCACGGCACAATCACCATGCCTTCTGTCCGGTACGACCCGCTCGCCGGGCCTGCGCCGATGTTGTCCGGATCGAGCACCTCGTCCGCCAGCGCTTCCACCTGCGAAACGCTCCAGTCCGTCTCCTGCTCCAGCGTCAGCTTCGCGCTGCGGCTCATCACCAGAAGGGAACGGTATTCTTCGTTATCCTGCAGAATTTCGAGACATTTGATCAGCAGCGGCATTCCGCTCGCCCCCGATGCGCCGACTACAATTTGTTTTTCCACAGCCATCCGTCACACGCCTCCCTTTATCCACAGATTCCGTCAATCCATGCGAATAACTCGTCGAGATCGTAGTCGCCCGCATGCGGTGTATTCCATGGGGAATGATAATCCACCTCACAGCCTGCCTCACGAAGTTTTAATACCAGCATCGCCGAGATCACCAGCGAGGTATCGCGGTCGCACTCGCCGTGGCGGATGCGGAAATGGTGTGCCTTTTGCGCCATTTCATCCATGACATATTCCATTGGATTCAGCATTTTCACGATCTTTTTTTCTGCGCGCTCACCCTGCACTTTGGTGTTGGCCGCACTGTATTCCGTGAAATGACGGCAGTTCGTCATCTCATTTCCAAACAGATCATTCTCCGGGCTTTCCAGATCCAGCGCATCGAAGGCCGGTGCGGTTTTCATGCGGGTGATGTCTTTGACATACGCCGCAAAATCCATGCTCTGCACTTTGCCGTTTTCGATGGTCAGCCACGTTTTATCCGCTAAATCCACGCCGCCGTCAAGCGCTCTCTGTGCGGATTCCATCACAATGTGTTTGACATACTCTTTCAAAGAACCTTCGCCGTCCGCATCGAGCGTCAGCGGAGCTCCGTTTTCGTCTTTTAATCCAAGGCTGCTCACATACGCCGGAAACAGGGCTTTTTCCTCAACGGACACGCGGATCTGTTCTTCCGTCATCTCGCCGTCCACCGGTGTGAAAACCGGGCGGCCGCCCTCGTCCATTTTCATGTTTGCGCGGTGGAAATCATTCACACTGCAGAACTCCCACTCATACGCCATGTCCGCGTGCTCCAGATTGATGATCGGGCAGTAACAGGAGGCCGCAAACACATCATCCCCAGCATCCGCTGCGCCGAGCGCCTGCAGATACGGCTCGTAGTCAGGGTGGTTTCCCGTGCTTCCCATCAGGGATGACAGTGCGCCGCCGGCACTCGTTCCGTTGGTGATGATTTTATTTTCATCGCCAGGCAGCTCATCCGCCAAAAAGTGAAGATACCGCACAGCCGCTTTATAATCCACTACGCACGCAGGTGCTTTCCCATTATAATGACCGTCCTCACCCTTCTGCACTCTGCCGCGGATCGCTGGAGATGCTACGACATAGCCGTGCTGTAAGGCGCGGAAAATCGTATTCGGTTTTCCCTGTAAAAACGGATTCGCTCCCGGCTCGTCCGCCGGACCCGGCATATAGCCGCCAACAGTATTCGGCATGAAAACCGGCGCGCTCAGTAAATCGTAACCGTTGATGGACGTTCCCTCATAATAACTCTCCGGCACAAAGAGATTCATTTTCTGAAACTCCACATTGACCGGTTTTTCCACATAAACCAGGTCACGGAACGCCCGAAACCGGACCGTCTCCCCGCACAGTGTTACTTCTTCTATGGTATAATGATTTTTCTTAAATTTCAGCATATCACAATGCTCTCCCTTTCCCAAAAACGTATTCTTTATTCCTCATCCAGCCAATGCTTCGGATCGACTTCCATAAATCTCGCCCGCACAAACCGTTCTTTTTGATCGTACGGCACCGTACAGTCGAAAATCGTCTTGCATGCAATCCCATGATCGCGGATCGACGGTGAACACGTCGGATCGTTCGACGGATCGAGCGGATGGCACCGCACGCCTGGAATTGTGATGATGTCCGCGTCACCCTGGAATCTCGTATTCATTGCCCAAATCACATCGTTCATATCAAAGCAGTCCACATCCTCGTCCACCAGAAAAACGTGTTTCAGCTCACTGAACGCCGAAAATGCCAGCAATGCTGCCTGACGCTGTCTTCCCTCGTCGCTGGGACTCAGTTTTTTGAACTGGAGAACCGCCATATACTTTCCGCCGCCTGCGGAACCGCAGTACACATTCTGGAGCCGTCCCGGCATCGCTTTTTCTACCATGCCGTAGATGCTCGCCTCGGTCGGAATACCAGCCATCGAAACGTGCTCTTCGCTTGGTCCGATGCAGGTCTGCATAATCGGACTGCGGCGGTGTGTCACGGCTTTTACTTTAATCAGACGGCACTGATCACTTGCCGGGCCGGTGTAGCCCGGGAACTCCGGCATCGCATAGCCAGTATGGCTGTTCTGGTCCTCCTGCACACGCACACCCGGGATGACCTCGCCCTCGATGACGTACTCTGCATTTGCAATCGCCATCTCCTTCACGGAAACGCAGCGGCACAGTTCTACCGGCTCTTTCCGCAGTGCACCCGCAACGGAAAGCTCATCGTAACCGAGCGGTGTTGTCGGCGGCTCGAAACAGGAACCGATCTCAATCGCAGGATCAACACCGATACTGATGGAAATCGGAAGTGTCTGTCCCAGTTCCTCCGCGCGGTCTGCCATTGCGCCGATGTGGCGTGCGCCCGGGGTGAAGAAAATCGAAAGCTCGTCTTTTCCCTGAATGCAGAGACGGTGAATCGTCACATCATGCAGTCCGGTGTCCGGATGGGAGGCGTAGCACATGCCGAGCGTGATGTACGGGCCGGCATCATCCGGCGTATTCGTCGGCGCCGGGACGAGACGGTTCAGATCAAAATCGGGATCGGTCGCCAGATGTACCACTTCCTGGCATGGCGGCGCGCCCTGAAATTCAACCGGTACAATCGGCTCTTCTACGCTGTGATACAGCATTTTTCCAAGACTCTCCGGCTCGCAGTCCAGCAGGGCAGCCACGCGTTTCCGGCTTGCCAGAACACCAATCGCAACGCTGGCGTCCGGGTGCCCTTTTACGTTGCGAAAAATCATCGCCGGGCCTTCTTTCGTCGGACGCTTTACGGTCCCGCCCGCACCGACGTAACGGTAAACACCGGCAAGCTCCGCCATCGGATCAACCTCAACGTCTGTCTCGGCAAGCTGTCCCGGCATATTTCTCAATCGTTCCAGCGCACTACGCAGATCTCTTACTTTTTCAGCCATAGTTCTTCTCCTTTTATTCTATCGACGGCGCCCCGAAGGATGCCTTTTCATCCTCATTTTCTACCCTTATTGTAAAAAGAAACCTTTGTGGAATCAATTCGATTTGTGGTACAATTGTTTCCAGAATGGAATGAATCAAACAAAAAGGAGGCTCCCCTTATGACTCTGGAACAGATCGACTTTTTTCTGATGGCCGTTTGATGCGACACCTTTTTAGAGGCCGCGGAAAATCTTCATATCGCACAGTCCACGCTCTCGAAACAGATCCAGAAGCTCGAGACTGAATTGAATCTTCCCCTCTTCGACCGCACCCGCCGCCAGGCCGTACTGACTCCGGCAGGCGAACTATTTCTGCAGGAAGCCGCGGAGCTCTCCCTCCAGTATCACCAGATGCTGCAAAAAATGCATCACTTCCAGGAAACCACGCGCCAGCCGCTCCGCGTTGGCTCTCTTCCGTTTCTGACGCAGTATCATCTCACTTCCCGCATCCGTGCCTTCACGCACGCGCATCTGGAAATTGGGCTGACTCTGGAAGAATGCGAAGAGACTGAGCTGATGGACGGCCTGCAATCAGGCCATTTTGACCTTGTGATCGCGCGGGATTCCATGATTTCACTGCAGAAATACCACTTCGAACCCATCACAGAAGACCGCCTCTGCGTGATGCTGCCCATCGATCATCCACTTGCCGAAAAGCCTGCTCTTACCATCGCTGATCTTGCCGCCGAACCGCTGATTCTCATGCACCCCTATACCTCGATTTATCAGCTCTGCATGCAGCTATTTGAAAAGGCAGGTGTAAAACCGCAGATCCTGCGCACGGCCCGCCTGGAATCCACGATCAGCTCTGTGGAAATCGGCGAGGCTTTCAGTCTCTTTGCCGAGAGCAACTTTGAACTTTTCCGCCATCCAAATGTCACCGCCGTTCCTCTTCTCGACGCACCACCGCTTGTAATCGGTGCAGCGTATCCGCTCCGAACGGAAACAATGAAAAAACCAGCATTAAAATCTTTTTCCTCTTTCATTCAAGATCCCACATAACCAAAACTCGCTTCACTCGTTATCGCGGCATTCGTCAAGGTCTCATGCAAGCACGGACTTTTCCTCATTGCACGCGAAAAATACGCCCCTGACACTTTGAACTGTGCCAGAGGCGTACGTTTTATTTACTATAACCTGTTTTCCAATTACTGAACTGCCTTAAATGCCTCATCCAGATCCTCGATAATATCATCGACATTTTCGGTACCGATGGAAAGACGGATGGTGTTTGGTTTGATTCCCTGATCCAGCAGTTCTTCCTCGGTGCACTGGCTGTGAGTGGTGGTTGCCGGATGGATTACCAGAGATTTTACATCGGCAACGTTAGCCAGCAGGGAGAACAGTTCCAGATTGTCGATGAAATCTTTTGCTTTCTGTGCATCGCCTTTGATTTCGAAGGTGAAGATGGAACCGCCGCCGTTCGGGAAGTATTTTGCGTACAGTGCCTGCTGCTTGGGATCGTCGGATACAGACGGATGATGTACTTTCTCAACCTGCGGCTGGCTCTCCAGATATTTTACAACTTTCAGTGCGTTCTCAACGTGACGCTCTACGCGGAGAGACAGAGTCTCAAGTCCCTGCAGAAGCAGGAATGAGTTGAACGGAGAAAGCGTAGCTCCGGTATCACGAAGAAGGATGGCACGTACTTTTGTAACGAATGCAGCCGGTCCAACTGCTTTTGTGAAGCTGATGCCGTGATAGCTCGGGTTTGGCTCGGTCAGGGATGCGAATTTTCCGGATCCCTCCCAGTCGAATTTACCGCTGTCTACAATCACACCGCCAAGAGTAGTTCCATGGCCGCCGATGAATTTGGTTGCGGAATGAACAACGATGTCTGCGCCGTACTCGATCGGACGAACGAGGTATGGAGTTGCGAAGGTATTATCGACAACCAGCGGAATTTTGTTCTCATGTGCAATTTTTGCAAGTGCTTCGATATCGACAACATCAGAGTTCGGGTTTCCGAGGGTCTCGATGTAGATGGCTTTTGTGTTCTCCTGAACGGCTGCGCGAACCTCATCCAGATCGAATACATCAACAAATGTGGTGCTGATGCCGTACTGTGGAAGGGTGTGTGCCAGCAGGTTGTAGGAACCGCCGTAGATGTTCTTTGCGGATACGATGTGGTCGCCCTTCTGAGCCAGGTTGATGATGGTGTAGTTGATGGCTGCTGCTCCGGAAGCTACTGCAAGTGCCGCAACGCCGCCCTCCAGTGCTGCCATTCTCTGCTCGAAGACGTCCTCTGTCGGATTAGTCAGACGACCGTAGATGTTTCCTGCATCCTGAAGTCCGAATCTTGCTGCCGCGTGATCGGAGTTATTGAATACGAAAGAAGAGGTCTGATAGATCGGAACTGCTCTTGCTCCGGTTGCCGGATCCGGATTTTCCTGTCCTACGTGAAGCTGTAAGGTTTCAAATTTAAGATTTCTTTCTGCTCTTGTTTTTTTGCTCATGATTGTATTCTCCTGTTCTGTTTTTCGTTTTTCTATTTCTTTTCATGTTCGATTTTCTATTATCTATCGGAACCGGTTGTCATCCTGTTCTGTCTATGCTGCAATGCGGCTCCGTTTTCTTTCGGTTTTATCTGCTTACGCTGCAACACATGACATCATAGATCACGATTCGATTCTCTGCGAAAACTGCTCTCATTCTCTTCGCTTCCTCTCGTTTTTGTGATATTTCCTATCTGTTTACAAGGATTATTATAGCGACAGTCTTCTGCTTTGTCCAATATAGAAAATTGATGGCTGGTTATAGGGTTTCCCTATAGCTATTCTTTATCGCCAATATTTTTTCTTCTGAAATTTCTATATCCAATCATGCTACATAAAACAAGATAACAAATGCAATTCATCTCCCACAAGATGGGACTCGCAGCTTGCGAAAAGCCTTTTTCAAACACACTCCAGAGAGTCAAAGCGGATATTCGCAATCCGCTTCGCTACTTGCTCATAACCGAATAGCTGCTTCGCAGCTTATCAGGAGTGGCTTGTACCACTCCTGATACAAGCAAGTCCCCACCCACTGCTTATTGCTTTTCGCAATGGAAGCAGGGGACTTACTTGATTCGGTTAAAGTCTTCTTGTTTCTCCTTTTTTACAGCACAAGCTCCTTATATTTCCGAATTTCTTCCAAATACTGCTGTCCCAGTGCGCTGATCGACATACCCTTCCTGGAAATATAACCGATCATCATGTTTTCCTCCGCGTGAAGCGGCACAGCGCGGTAGTCACTGCCGTTTAATTCCTCACAGATAATGCCGGAGCAAAGCGTATAACCATTCAGTCCGACCATCAGATTCAGCATGGTCGCACGGTCATTTGCTTTAATGATTCTCTTATATTCATACGTCGAAAGCACTTCCTCTGCCAGGAAGAACGAATTGTTGCTTCCCTGATCAAATGACAGGCATGGATATTCCTTCAGCTCCTCCATTGTGATCTCCGCCTGATCCGCAAGCGGATGATCTTTCCATAGATAGACGTACGTTCCGCAGGAAAACAGGTCGTGAAACTCGAGGTTATTATCCTTCAGCAGCTTGTTCAGCACCTTCGCATTAAAGTCATTCCGATATAAGATCCCAAGCTCGCTCTTGAAGTTCTTTACATCCATCAGCACATCATACGTTCTCGTCTCATAAACCGCAAACTCGTACTCATCCATACCAAACTGCTTCACCAGCTCCACAAACGCCTTTACGGCAAAACTGTAATGCTGCATCGACACGCTGAATTTTTTCTTTCCCTTGGTGCGATAAATATAGCGGTTTTCGAGAAGCTGATACTGGTCTGTGACCTGACGTGCGTAACCCAGAAACTCCTCGCCCTCCGGGGTCAGTACTGTTCCGTGGCTGCTGCGCTTGAACAGCTCAATTCCGATCTCTTTTTCCAGCTCCTTGATTGCTCCAGAGAGACTCGGCTGTGAAATATAGAGTGCCTTTGCCGCCTCATTCATGGATCTGGAGTCTGCGGCCTGAATTACGTAGCGAAGCTGTTGTAGTGTCATAAGTAAAGTTCCCTTTCTGGTATAAATTAATATGCGAAACTGCCATTCGCGGTGGAGAGAAAGTGCCGCGGATGGCAGTGTTCACTGATATCTATTATTTTAAAATCTGAGGCTGTTCCCTTTTATTTGGCAAACAGAGCTGTGGAATAGTATCTGTCTCCGTTATCCGGCAGGAGCACAACGATGGTTTTTCCTTTATTTTCCTCACGTTTTGCCAGCTGGATCGCCGCATACAGAGCTGCTCCGGAGGAAATTCCCGCAAGAATAGCTTCCTCGGCTGCCAGATCTCTGCCGGTCTTGAAAGCGTCTTCATTTTCTACCTTGATAATCTCATCGTAAATGCCGGTATTCAGCGTCTCCGGCACAAAGCCTGCACCGATTCCCTGAATCTTATGTGGTCCGGAAACACCCTCCGACAGCACCGGTGAGGATGCCGGTTCTACCGCTACCACTTTTACTTCCGGTTTTTTCTCTTTTAAGTACTCACCCGTTCCGGTAATGGTTCCACCGGTACCAACGCCCGCAACAAAGATATCAACTGCTCCATCGGTGTCTTCCCAGATCTCCGGTCCGGTTGTCTTTTTGTGTGTCTCCGGGTTTGCCGGGTTCACAAACTGTCCTGCGATAAAGCTGTTCGGAATCTCTTTTGCAAGCTCATCGGCTTTCTCGATAGCGCCCTTCATTCCTTTTGTTCCATCCGTCAGAACAACCTCTGCGCCGTATGCCTTTACGATATTCCGGCGCTCTACACTCATCGTTTCCGGCATAGTAAGGATCATGCGATAGCCTTTTACCGTTGCTGCCGCTGCCAGTCCGATTCCGGTATTTCCGGAGGTCGGCTCAATGATAACGGAGCCTTCCTTTAAGAGACCTTTTGCTTCCGCATCCTCGATCATCGCTTTTGCAATACGGTCTTTGACACTTCCTGCCGGATTAAAGGATTCTACTTTTGCGATCAGTTTCGCCTGCAGTCCTTCTTTTTCTTCGATCCGTTTCAGCTCTACCAGCGGAGTTTTTCCTACAAGATCTAAAATGCTGTCATATACCTTTGCCATCGTTCATTTCCTCCTTATTCTGCACTTTTTTATTTCCTTATTTCCTATTGATTTTGTATGTTTTAAGTTGTTTCCATCTTATTCCAATCGTTTTGAAATGTCAACACATTTCACTGGTATGATCAGAAAAAATGGTCAGATCAACCGTGCAAGCAAAACACCGACTGTCATTCCAACAAGAGAAGAAAACAAGGCGCCAGCCAGAGTATACCGCGTTTTTTTGATCCGAACCGCACCAAAGTAAACCGTCATCGTATAAAAAACGGTCTCGGTACACGACATGATAATGGAAGCTGCCCGTCCGGCAAAGGAGTCGCAGCCCGCCTCCTTGTAAAGATCCAGCAAAAGGCTCACCGCCGCGCTGTTGGAAAACAGACGCACAACACTGAGCGGAACCAGCGCAGATGGGATTCCCGTCGGTTCCAGCACAGTTCCGAGCAGGTTTCCAAAATCCTCCAGAAATCCCGATGACCGCAAAACCCCGACCGCCGCCATCAGCCCGATCAGCGTCGGCACAATCCCGATCACAGTCCGCATGCCATCCTTTGCCCCGTTCAAAAAATCTCCAAACACATCCTGCTTCATCAAAAGCCCCAATCCGACCACATAAAAGATCAGCAGGGGAACCATAAGATCTGAAAGTACCGTAAGAATACGCAAAAAATCCCCTCCCCGGAAAACATTGCTGAAGATACACTCCATACAATTTATTCCGTGGGTGGGGATTTATGTTTTTATTTCGTAACGATTCAGCGCCATGCGAAATGGGGCTCTCAATCGTTACTTTATTTCACTTTAATCTGAAACAGCCGCGCCATATACGTCTCCGGAAAATGGACCTTCAGTTTTTTGCTGTAATCATCGTAATGGAATACATCTCCGCACGCTTTCGGATAAATACAGCTTACTTCCAGCTCTTTTCCCGGAAAGGCACGGTCAAGCGGAACTTCAAAATCCGTCTCTCCGCCGCGTCTCCATACACCAAGGTAAATCACATCTCCGGGTACCCGGATTCCGGCTGCAAGATGCTTGTCCTCATTATCCGCCCATCCCATTGACCAGAACGGAACACCATCCTTGATTCCGCTGCGGATCTCTTTGTAGCAGTCGATTCCCTCTTTTACCAGTGCAAACCGCTCCGGCGAAATTTCTGCCAGATGACCGCTCTGGTGAATACGAAGCAGAAGCGCGTTGACCATGTTGAAAATAACTTCCTCTTCGGTACCGTCCCGCAATGGGTACGACCAGATCGCAGCCTGCTCCGGCGTTACACCAATCGCCGCATTCGCCGAAATCGTCGCGTAGTTACGGTAATCCTCCTGATCACTGGTGGACTGAATACTGTTTCTTGCCAGCATCGCATAATCCATCCGAAGACCGCCGCTTGAGCAGTTCTCGATCACGAGATCCGGGTATTTTCTGTAAATACCATCCAGCCATGCCAGATATGCTCTCTCATGCTCTAAGAGACCATCTCCAAAACTGTCTGCATCCACTTCCGTACCGATACCAGGTTCGATATTGTAATCCATCTTAATATAGCCGACACCATAATCTCTGACCACGCGGTCGATCACTTCCGTTACATGCTCAACGACCAGCGGATGACGGAAGTCAAGCTGATAACGGCTTCTGTCATACACACGTTTTCCATGGCGCAGGAAGAAACACTCATCCGGCAGAATAGAAGCCTTTTTACAGTTAATACCCATAACCTCAAGCTCCAGCCATACGCCGGGAATCATACCCTTGGAACGGATATAATCTGTCACTTCACGAACGCCGTTCGGGAAACGTTTTCTGCTCTCCTGCCACTCGCCGACACTGTCCCACCAGTTGCCGTCCGCATACCAGCCGGCATCGATGACAAAGTATTCACATCCTGCTTTTTCGGCAGCATCC
Source organism: Blautia sp. AF14-40 (assembly GCF_003479665.1). NCBI lineage: Bacteria > Bacillati > Bacillota > Clostridia > Lachnospirales > Lachnospiraceae > Blautia > Blautia sp. AF14-40. Next base: position 11,423 of record NZ_QUHK01000025.1, on the reverse strand, counting down.
ACCAGCGGAAATTCTTTTTCTGTCGTCGGATCTCCAAACAGACAGTTCATGTAATCGTTGAAAATAACCGGCAGGTTCTCATTGTCCTTATTCGGACGGCGAATTCTTCTGCGGTACTTCGTTAAGGTACCGATTGCCTCCTCAAAATCATCATGACCGACACCGACAGCCACCGGCACGGTTGTAAAGCTGTCTCCCGGCTTCAGGTTTTTCGACCAGTGCGACTGGATTTCCGTCGGGCCGCTCACAGCCAGGTAAAAGTGGCAGTTCTGATCTCCAATTTCATAATGCCAGGAACCGCTGTGATCGATCTCGAAAAACAGGCTCGCATCTGCTGCGCTGTTCCCAATATATCCCATCGGAATATATTCCTTCGCCGACCAGTTACCCGTATTTGTAATCTCAATCGTCTTCGATGTTCTCTGATAGTTGTGCGACTGCGTCTGCGCCATGCCAAGATCTGCAAAGCGGTATTTTTTCACCGTCAGCTCCTTCTGCCAGCCATTGTGAACCACTATCATCGACATCTTATCATCTGAGCTGATAAACTCCGGAATGCCCTCTTTCTGCTCTTTTTCGATGCCCCAGTAGCTGAAGCTTGAGATATATTCCAGTGTCTGGTTCTCACTGCCCTCATTCGTCACGGTATTGTACATTCTTGCAACCGGAAGGCCGTCATAAAACTGCATAACCGACTCTACCCTTGCTCCCGTCACATCATCCTTCTGTACAATGCGAAGCAGATCGCCATCTTCGTTTCTTTCTTCCGAAATCGAGTCAAATTTCAGCATAAAGCCAGGCGCTGTCACAATGTACTTATTTCCGTGCTTTTCATACGGCCGGTTATAACCGGAAAAATTCACCTGTACCAGCTGGAAGCTCTCTTCGATCTGAGCCTCCCGCATTCCCTCCATCGGCCACCAGTTATCCGGCTTCCGGCAGAGATTCTCTGCATCAAACGGCGCACTCGAAAAATGAAACAGCTTTAACGCCTTCTCTTTTGTCACCCCAAACACAATGTGAATTCCATTCACATCATAACAGATCAGCTCCGCCTGAATCGGAGTTTCCATTCGGTCTGTCCATTTTTTCATGTAAAAACCCTCCTGTAAAAAATCATTTTTTACTTATACCAAAAGCATATAACTTGTCTGCCCTAAAGTCCACCTTATTCTTGCTTTTTCCCCGTTTTTTGCAACGACCGCACGCCCTCCTGCCGAAGCGTCCGCTTATCTCACAACCCCAAACGTAGCAATCTCAAATTCCCTCAGCGACACATGATAAATACCGTCCGCATCCGGGGTCAGCACATTGTCCTTCTCTTCGATGACATTGCTGCGATAAACCTCTTTCATCCAATCTTCTTTCTTAAAAGAAAGGATCTCTCCCTGCTCCATATGATTCACGAACCGCACAAACAGATCGTCCTTCTTCTGACCTTTCTTAAATGCAGTCATATGAATACCATTGCCTTCAAATGTAAGAAAACTCATCTCTAACGGAAGTTTACCTTCAATCAGCTCCGGCTTTACCTGACCCGGTTTCCGAAGGAACGCTCTCTCCAGCCCGGCCTGTGCCACCGTCAGATCCTGCTGGAACGCATAGCCTTCCTCAAATGCAGTGCCGGTCTCCCCGGCCGCATATGGCACAACCTCAAACTCCAGACAGAATGTTCCAAGCTGCTGTGCCTTCGGTGTCGGGAAATATCCCCAATCGCCCATCTCCGCAACACAGCGAAGCAGCGTCACCGCAATTGCATTCTCCTGCTCTTCCAGAATCTCATACTCATACAAACCGCGGTTGGCAACCAGAAGGCCGCCCTTTTCGTCCTCCATCGCCGCAAAACACTGCTGTCTCTCACATCCGCATGGATTTGTCCAGGTATCGTTATGACGGTTATTTCTCCGAACCACCTCAAACGCAGAATCCGCCATATGCATCGATGTATGCAGTCCCGTCGGAAAAATCACACGAACCCGGTGATCCTTCGCCTGATTGCAGATGGTGGTAGCCACACGCAGCCCTTTCGCCGATTTTTCCAGCGTAAGCACCGTCTTCACATCCATTTCAACCAGCTCAAAAGAGCGGTTTGCCACCCGCGTATATGGATCAATACACATCTCGCGCTGCCGCTGCAGCTCTTCACCCATTCCGGACGGAACCATCATTTTGTGGCGGATTTCAACCACTGTACGGAACGCATTTCGCTCCACGCAGGAAACCTCCGCCTTTCTGCCCTTCGTGGAAATCACCTGTTTTCCGGTATCCTGAATATAAATATACTCATTGCCCATATCCCCGGTGTCTTCATAGCAACCCAGGTTCTCATACGTTCTGCCCGTCTTCTTGTCCAGAAGGCTGTAAGAACCATCCTCGTTCACAACAACCTTCATTGCATCATTTTCAAGCACATTCGCGTCACCGGAAACTACGTCCACGTTTTGCAGCTGTTCTGCGGTTTCCAAATAATACGTACGGTATCCAAGAGCCGGAACCTCTGCCTCAAACGTCACCCGTACCTTCTTCGCCATATATGGCTGACGGAACCGGTCATCCGGCAGATCGTATCCGAACGCAATCCCCGCATCCGCAATCTTCGCCGGAACTTCATTTCCGTCCGCATCGCGCAGCACCATTGCCGGAAGCTCCACCTGTTCTGCCGCCTCATAGCCATCCCACACAAACAGATTGTAATCCCGGAACAGGTGAATTTCTTTCTCCACCACCTGTGTTTTCGCTGTTCCCGATGTATTCCATACCACAAACGGGATTTTCTCGCCGTCCCCCGGAAGTGCCGCCGTGTTTACCTTATTCGTCAGATACTCCACGCTCTCCTCGTAAATTGCATCCGCAACCTGTCTGCTCTTTGCAAAACGAGTCTTCATTTCTTCGTTGACCTCGTCCACACTGCAGCCGCAGATGCTGTCATGCGGATGATTCTGCATCAGCTTCTTCCAGCTGTAGGTCATCTGGTCCTCCGGATATGTTTTTCCAAACACCTGTGCCATTGCAGCCGCAGGCTCTGCTTTTCGCTCCAGCGCCGTCTCTCCCGCGCGGTTGTCCTGTTTTAATCCGATCCAGGAAGACGCTGTATTTGCCAGCGTCCATCTTCCATCGGTTTCCTGGCTTGTCAGCTCACCCTTAACCGTAGAGAAGTTCTCAGAGATTTCCTTCTCCATTGCTTCTACATATTTTTTGAAATCAGAATGAATAAACTCGATGTCCGGGTACAGCTTTCTTGCCACGCGGATTGCTTCCGTAATGTTCTTCTGCAGCGGCTGATGATCGCATCCGTTCATCAGCAGAAGCTGATGCGTTGCAGCAAATTTTCTCGCATCTGCCAGCTTTTTATCCCAGTAAACCTTCGCTTCCGCCTCGTCTACCGGAATTTCAACGCCGTTGTTATACCAGTTTGCAAACAGGATGCCCGGCAGCTTCGTTCCATCCGGGGATTCCCACATCATCTCAGAATATGTAGACTCATACTGTCCGCCGGTAACTTCGTTGTTCGGTCCGATTGGTTTGACGCCCCGCCCGAAGACAACTGCCTCCATGCCTGCCTGCTTCAATACCTGCGGCATCTGACCTGCGTTTCCAAACGCATCCGGGAAATAGCCAACGTTTCCGACTGCACCGTACTGTTCTGCTTCCTGCATGCCGACCTGAAGATTGCGGACACATGCCTCTCCGCTCGTCAGGAACTCATCCTGCAGAATATACCACGGACCGGTCTGGATTTTGCCCTCGCGGATACATTTTTCCACCTGCGCACGCTTCTCCGGACGGATTTCCAGATAATCATCGATTGCGATGACCTGTCCGTCGAGGAAAAAGCCTCCAAACTCCGGGTCGTTTTCCGCCTTATCCAAAATATTGTCCACCAGCTCAATCAGTTTCATGCGGTGTGTTTCAAAAGACTGATACCACTCTCTGTCCCAGTGGGAATGGGAAATAATATGTACGGTTGTTTTCATCATGATCTGTTTCCTTTCGTTTCTTTGCAGTCTGGTATCAAATGGTTCAAAATACCTTTCTACCTATTTGATATATCATATTATAAAAATCAGACGATATTCTGTCAAGTATTTTACACTTCTTTTCTATATGATATATCAAGTTGCCATTTTCTCATGTCACACCTGATCTGGCAATAAATCGTGTTTGAAAAGGCCTGTTACAATTCACGCAGCACCGGAGCACTTGCTGTTCCGGTGTACAGGAAAATAATTCCGGCGCGAGCAGCTCTTATTTGACTTGCTTTTTTGCATTCGTTATAATAACAAAAGAAACACGCAGACAAAGTCAACGTTTTTATATCTTTTTATCCCAGAGGAATTTTATGGATTCACAGACCAGAAAAACAAAACCAAAATATGAAATCATCAAAGAAGCCCTGCTTGCACGCATTCACGCCGGAGACTTTTCGTTTGACGAATCCTTCTGCACCGAAAAAATGCTGTCGGAGCAACACCACGTCAGCCGGATTACCGCAAAGCGTGCTATCGAGGATCTGGAACAGCAGGGGATTCTGTACCGGAAGCGAGGTGTCGGAAGCTTTGTTTCTCGAAGCCTTTCACCGGTCAGCAAAACAACCGATGCGCCGAAAATGATTTCTCTTCTTCTTCCGTTCGCCACCACACAGGGAAATATTTCAGAGGCAATCGGAAGCTTAAGCGCTGTACTGGCTGAATGTGGCTATTTTCTAAGCATTCACGTCACCGGCTCTTCCTCACTGAAGGAACGCACAACACTGGAACTGCTCCGGTCTCAAAATATTGCCGCGCTTGTCTATTATCCGAAGCGCGACAACATTCACCTGGAAAAGCTGAACGATTTCATGTTCTCCGGCTGTCCGATCGTCATCGTTGACAAGCAGACGGACTGTCCGTATCTGAACAATGTTGTCTGCGACAACTATGACGGCGGACGACAGGCAGCGCGCCATCTGCTCGGGCAGGGACACCGAAACATCGCGTTTTTCACCGCGGCGCCACTCTCTGAGACTTCATCGGTACGCGACCGCTTTGCCGGATTTCTGCATGAAATGAAAGCCGCCGGGATCGCGCCGGACCCGCATCAGCTTGTCACCTGCTGCGAGGAGCTTTCCGATGATGCCACACTTTCCACAAAACGCACACCGTTTCAGCAGAAGCTTCTTGCCATGCACAGCGACGGCATCACCGCCATCATTGCCGAAAATGACCGCATCGCCGAGCTGATTTTCCTCGCCTGCCGCACAATCGGTCTTCGCATCCCGGAGGATCTCTGCCTCTGCGGCTTCGACGATACAAATGTCAGCCGAAGCCTCGGCATAACCTCCATCCATCAGGATTTTGCCGGAATCGGACGCGAAGTCGGACGGATTCTGCTTTCCGCCCTCAAAAATCCCGCCGCCGAGACGGAAAAAATCATTCTTCCGGTAACGATCGTTCCGCGCGCATCGTCGAAAAAAAATCTGTCTTCCATTTCCGAGCATGATTGAAGAATCTTTTTTTATCATGCTCGAAAACCGCAATCGCCTCATGGGCTTCCGACCCGTGAGGCGATTGTCTATTTTGTTTTGTATTCCCATTTGACACAAACTCTGTTTCCGAAGCAAGGTCAGATGCTCAGTCAAAGCGGATACTCGCAATCCGCTTCGCTACTTGCTTGATTCCGTTAAATTTTGTTTTCATATTCTCGCAAAAAAGAAACACTAAAATGGATTCAGAAAATTACCCTTCCACCCCTGCCAGAAATTCACGGATCTGTTCCGGTGACAGAAGTGCATAAATGCTTTTGTGAAATGTTGCCGCCACTTCGAGTTCGCCGTAGTAACCGGTGCGCACATCGCAGTTTCCGTTGAATGCTTTGTTCAGCGCAGCATTCAGTAAAGCTCCCTCCGGACTGTCCATGAAATCTTTCAGCATGCGGCAGCAGGTGTGCGTGTTTTCATAATAGCGGCGGTATGCCGGGTGGAACTCGCGCATCCAGCCGCTGACAGAGACGCAGAAAGCGGCGATCGGATGGATGAGCGGCTGGTAGAGGAGACTCCATTTTTCCTGCTGTACCGGGTCAGAGGCAAACGCAAGGAGAGAAGTTTTCAATTCTTCCACAAACGTCGGATAATCCGCCCCCGTGAGAGCAATGATTTTCTGGTTCCGCAGATACTGGTTAATATTCGTCGCATCAATCCGCTCCGGGGAAATAGACTGCAGATAACGGGACATCATTTTCAGATCTGTCCGCGCATGTTCCATGGTCTGCTGCATGATTTTCTGCCACAGAAACTGCTGATACTCCGTGACCGGCGTGTCCAGATAAGCCATCCAGAGATACTGCGCCAGCAGCCTGGCATCTCTCGATTCCATCTGAAACTGCGGCGGCTCATCGGGGCTGAAATTCGTGTCTTCCAGCATTCCCGCAAGCTGGTCGAGCGACTGGCAGACCGGGAGCTGGCCGCTTAAGCGGTCCATCTCGCTGATCGTTTTCTGTATCGTAAGCATCTGCGTCTGCAGCTCATTCATCTGCTTATGAAGATAAAACGGCGTTGTTCGCGGCTTACGCAGAATTGCACGGATATCCGCAAGAGAAAGCCCCGCCTCCCGCAGCTTTCGGATAATAAAAAGCTTCTGTACATCCTCCCCTGTAAAATCATGATACCCATTGCCCTCATTCACCGGGGGGATAATTAATTTCTGATCGATGTAATAATGGATCGTCCGTCTGGACAGTCCCGTTTTTCCCATTACTTCCTGTATTCTCATGAATTCACACCTTGTACATCATTTTCCCTTTTTGTCAGTTTCCCTCATCTTTTCCGGAGCATCGAACGTCTTCCAAAGCGAACCCTATCATCTGCCGCGCCGTCTTGTTTGCTCCCGGCACATTCAGAAAATATTTTCCAAACAAGAAAGTCGCAGCCCGCAAAACACCTTTTTCTGATACGTTCTGCTCAAAGTGTACACTTACTGGACACTTTTTTAGCTTTATTATAACTATTTATGGCAAAGAAATCCACACCGCAATTTCATCTACCCGCAAAAATCGTCGTTACAGTTTGCTGATCTCCGGCGCACTGTAACAACTCGTCTGATTTTAAGAAAAATTCACTGTTTTTTCCGGCAAAAAATATGTATTGACTGTTCACCAACGGAATCCATTATGATAGAAATAAGAAAATAGATTGTGAGGTGGTTTTTATGTTACAGAATAAAATAGCAGTTGTTACCGGTGGAACCAGGGGAATCGGCTATGCCATTGTTCAAAAATTCTTACAGAACGGCGCGAAAGTTGTACTTTTTGGCTCCCGCGAGGAGACCGTTGTAAAAGCGGTTGCTTCCCTGAAAGAAGAAAACCCGGACTGGGACGTTTCCGGCGCATGGCCAAAGCTGACCGATGCGGCCGCCATGGCAGATGAGATTGCTAAAATCAAGGAAAAATACGGAAGAATTGATATTCTCGTAAACAATGCCGGCGTTTCCGACAGCACACCGCTCGACAAATACACCGCAGAACATTTCGCCAACGTAATGGATCTGAATGTGAACGCCATGATGAACGGAATCCTGCCGGCCGCTGCTATCATGAAAGAGCAGGGCGGCGGATGTATTCTGAACACCAGCTCTATGGTCAGCATCTGTGGCCAGCCAGGCGGCGTTGCCTATCCGTCCAGCAAATATGCTGTCAATGGTCTCACCTGGTCACTTGCAAGAGAACTCGGACCGTTTCACATCCGCGTGAACGCCGTTGCCCCCGGTATCACCAGAACTGATATGGTTGCAGCACTTCCGAAGGAAATGATCGATCCTCTGATCAGCCACATCCCGCTTCGAAGAATCGGCGAGGCAGAAGATATCGCAAATGCATTTCTCTTCCTGGCAAGCGACATGGCTTCCTATATAACGGGTGAAATTCTTTCCGTGGACGGAGCGATGAGAACCTGATTTGCATGCTTTCATAGTAAGAAAAAATCCTGTCCGGTTTTGTATTGGACAGGATTTTTTTCAGAAGAACAGCATCACCATTCCCAGCACGCACAGCAGGATTCCGGTTACGCGATTCAGCATTTTTACGTTTGCGCTGTTCGCCCATTTTGCTCCAAGCTGCGCGAACACCAGTGTGCTGATCACACAGGCAATCATAATCGGAAGGTTCGGTTTTCCGCCGATATAGAAATGTGAAACAGCTCCGGTCAGCGCAGTAAAGGTCATGATAAAGACGCTCGTTCCAACCGCCGTTTTTAACTCATAGCCAAGCACACTTGTAAGCACCAGAAGCAGCATCATACCGCCGCCGGCACCGACAAAACCGCAGATAAAGCCAATTAACACACCGCAAAGAATGGACTGCCGGATTTTCTGTTCCTCGGATTTGTTTGCCTGTACTTCCTTCGTTGTCATGATCGGGCGAATCATAAATTTGAGGCCGACAAGCAGTGTCATACCTTTTGAAAATCCGCCCATTGTTCCGTTTGGCACAAGGGAGGAAACGAAGCTTCCGACCAGTGTAAAAATCAATACGGAGATCAACATAATCACGCCATGGCGAATGTCGATATTTTTGTTTTTCTTGTATGTCCACGCACTGACCCCCGACGCGAGGACATCCGATGCAAGTGCTATCCCGATCGCCTGGTACGCCGGCATATGCAGAAATGTGATCAGCATAGGCGAAACGACCGCCGCCGCAGAAAGTCCCGCAAGACCCGTTCCAAGGCCGGCACCGAGGCCGGCCACAATACATACGATTAATTCTGTAATAGTCATGAAATTCCTTCTTTCTCCATTCTTTCTCCATTCTATTTCCCGATTACATTTTTCCGGATCAGCTCACAGAGCCGCAAAAATTCTTTTTTATCTTCCTCTGAAATTCCGCAAAACAGAGATTCTCCAAATTCCTTCTGACATTTCTGTCCGTAACAAACGCACTCTGCCGCAGCCGGTTCCAGCTTCAAATGCACTTTCTTCCGGTCTGCCATATCGCCCTCTTTTCGCAGGTAGCCTTTTTCACACAACCCGTTTACGGCCAGCGAAACGTGTGATTTCTGCATTTTCCGCACACGTACAATATCTGTTGCAAGATCAAACTGACTGTTATTTGCAAGAAACAGCAAAATATCTACTTCTGCGGCAGACAAATGATAACGCATCATCACCTTTTTGCGGTACTGTGCATATTCCCGTTCTACTTCCACGGCAAACTGCCACTGCTCATCAAACATGCTTCCACCTTCCTCTTGTTCTAATTTGAACTTCTTGTATTTTAGTTCTAATTTGAACATTTGTCAACCCACAAAAATGGATATCCAGCGATAGAGTTTCCCCTGTAAAGTAAAATATGCTCCCTTCCTGGGAGACAAGTTTTTATTTGTCTACCCGGAAGGGAGCATATCAGCAAAAAATATTTGCTCATGTGACAGACCCGTCTTGCGTTTGAAAACAATATACCTTGCGGTACTCTACATTTTTCGCACAAATCAGTCATTGCTCAATGAAGGATTGTAGCAACACGTCCTGAACCTACAGTACGTCCACCTTCACGGTATCAGAATGGCGTGTTGCAGAGGCTAAATGGTTATTTTCCGTGCATTTTGTGTGGAAAAATACGGATTTTCCGCTGTGTCCGTGTGGTTTTTGGAGATTTTGTTATCATGGTGTTATCACAATATCTCTGTATTTATCTACATATCTGTATTTATACTATCTGAAAATGGTTTCAATTGTTGAGCATACATTGAACTAAACGATGTCAACGTTGCTCTCAATTGTTTAGCTGCATTTTGTGTGGCTTCCTTACTTTTTAAACCACTTACAATTGCCGGTTCAAGCGTAGAATGCCATGGCATCAAAACATCTAATATTGCTTTCCATTCTTCAACTAACTTATCAAAATTTTTATTATCTTTAAACACTAACCTCCAAGAATCTAAAATCTTTTTTCCAAGTAAGCTTTCCATACAAGTGCTTACTGCTGATATCAATAACATTTTAGAGCCACGCTTACTCAAAAAATTAAGTTCATCATCTTCTATATCCGTTCTTTGTTCTTTCTTATTTTTTAAGTTAATTTTAAATTCATCAATAGCTCTCCCCAATGAATATACGAAAATAATATGTTCTGCAGTTAATTGATCCGAAAAAATATTTGTGTATTCTTTATCCTCGTCCCATATCAATTTCTTTGAGTTATAAGCAGTTACACAATCTCCATGAAAAGCCAATAAAGTTTGTGCAACCAAATATGGATCAAAGACTTCTTTGTTTCTAACCCTTGTACTATCTCTTCTACCACCGCTATAATACAGTTGTGGATATTTTTCAAACTCTTTTCTAAGTCTTACTTGTTGTTTATCATTACTTCTTAAATCAGATGGCAAAATTTCATTTTGTTTATTGTTATTATTGATAATTTCTTCTATGATCTTAGGATCACTACATACAATAAAACGTATCGGCACAAGAAAATCTTCTTTTAAGCTTTCAACAGCTCCAATAGCTCCCGTTGATTGTGCTCCATTAATAATAGTTATTCCATGTACCTTTGTTATATTGTCATCATCTATTTCATAATCATTCACTAATGCTGTTAATCCATTGTTATATGCCCAAAAATTTTCTGGTTGCTCTTGCACTGTGTCCATAATGCCTAAATTAATTTTATTTTTTCTTTTTCCCGCCCCTAAATAGTTTCTTGGATTTCCAGAAAAAAGATCATCTTTATACATTAAGTAAAGTTTTCGTATCCAGCTACCTTTTACAGCTGTTACACAAGATTTCCACTTTCCTCCCTTGACTTCAAAGGCTTTTCCATTTCCTTCTACATCAATCTCTTCTTCAATTGTAATTCGTTTACTAGAGCTATTATACCAACGTTCAATCGTATCATTTCCAACTTCTAATGAAACTATTTTAACAGAATTATCTCCAGCCAAATTATTTACCAATTTTTGTGCTGCAATCTGAACAGTATTCAATTCCTCCTGAACTTCTGGATTATTTTTTTCATTCATATTATGAACATACCAAAAATAAACTGTGTTAATATCGCCATCTTTAATAGCTTCTTGTAACTCATTAACTGAATCTTTTATTCTATCTGGTATATCATTTATATCTCTCGTAAAAATCCATGATGCTGCCGTATTTAAATCACTTGCTTTATTTACCTTCGCCAAGTCTGTTTCCGTCGGATTTTTCTTCATATAAGCTTGCGCCACAACTGCAAATCCCGAATCTCTATCTATATAAATCAAATCACACTTTTTATCATCACTTCCATCTGTCAACGCTTCCGAAGCAACTGATATTATATCTTCAATGTCATATCTCAATTGTAACGCATACAATAACAATGAATTATCTCCATATAAATCGACCAAATCAGTTCGTCCTTTATAATTACTTATATAACTATAAATGAGCAAATCCAAAATATTGCACAAA
>NZ_QUHK01000024.1:0-43152 GCF_003479665.1 Blautia sp. AF14-40 | reverse complement strand
TTTTTATTATTTCACTTGTCTACCTAGAAGGGAGCATATCATCATCGCCGACGGCTCCATTCTCCCGCGCGAGACCGGTGTTTCCGATCTGCCGATGAAGCACGCCGTTCCGTTTACCTCACCGGAATCCCTGCGCGTTACCCTCGATCTTCCAAACCGCGGACCTGTTTCCGGCATGGGAATTCCACTCGGTGTCACACTGATCGTAGGCGGAGGCTTCCACGGAAAATCTACCCTTCTGCAGGCTCTTGAGCGCGGCGTATACAACCACATCGCCGGGGACGGCCGTGAATATGTCATCACCGATGCAAGCGCCGGAAAGCTCCGCTCCGAGGACTCCAGAAGCATCAGCAATGTCGATATCTCCCTCTTCATCCACGATCTTCCCGGAAAGAGCGACACCACCTCATTTTCGACTCCAGATGCCAGCGGAAGCACCTCGCAGGCCGCCAACGTGATCGAGGGCATCGAATCCGGCACGAGCCTCTTTCTGATTGATGAGGACACATCCGCCACCAACTTTATGGTGCGCGATGAGCTGATGCAGCGCGTCGTTGCCGACAGCGAGGAACCGATCACACCGTTTATCAGCCGCGTGCGGGATCTGTATGAGAAGCTCGGCATCTCGTCGGTTCTCGTTGCCGGAAGCTCCGGTTCTTACTTCCATGTGGCAGACACTGTCATTCAGATGAAAGAATACGTTCCTTATGACATTACGGATCGCGCAAAAACCACAGCCGCGGAATTTCCGCCGTTTACTGCCTCCATACGCCCTTTTTCCGTTCCAGCCTTTCACCGCTGCCCGCAGCCGGGTAAAGGCCTGACGGGAAGTGACCGCACGAAAGTCAAAGTGATGGGACGGGAATCCATCCTCATCAACAAATCTCTGACGGATCTGCGCGCCATGGAACAGCTCACGGACAGTGAACAGCTGAACGGGCTGGCTGCGCTTCTTTTAGAAGCAGCGGAGCACAAGATGGACGGTAAGAAAACACTGGTGCAGGTGGTGGATCTGCTGGAAAAACAGATGGATGAAAAAGGTCTTGCTTCTCTTCTCGCCCCGGGAAGGCCAGGCGATCTGGCACGGCCGAGACGGCAGGAAATCTTTGCATGCCTGAACCGGTGCAGGGAACTGCGGTTCTGAGAAAATTTGTAACAATTCAGAGCCATAAAAAATCTTCAGGCAAACCTTGTTCTTTTCAGAATCTATCGGTTTGGCTGAAGATCTTTTTTATCTTTTATTTTTCAATTATTTATTCCCCGCAGATCCGCAGAATCGCCTCCGCGAAGATCACAACGCATTCTTTCAGGCATTCGATTTCCACGAACTCGTCTGCTCCGTGCATACGGTTGTCGACTTCAAGGTCTGCGCATCCAAACGCAACGCCGTTTTTCAGATGATGCACATACGTTCCGCCGCCGATCGCAAATGGTTTGCCTGGTTTTCCAGTGACATCCGTGTAGCACTGCAGCAGGGTCTGGACAAACGGGCTGTCGGCCGGGACGTGGTGTGGTGGGAACATTCCGCTGCCTTCCATGGAGAAGCCGCCTTTTTTCATGTTCTGCCCGGCGGTATCGTACAGGTTTTCTTTTGTCGCGCAGATCGGGGCGCGGCAGTCGTAGGAACCGGTCAGGGTTTTGCCATCGTAGTTCATGAGGTCGAGGCTTAAGGTGAGCTCGCCGGACTCTTCATCTGACATGGCGACACCGAGGCCTGCGCCTTTGCCGTCGCCGTGCGGGTAAACTTTTGCAAGGAAACTGATGTCGTTTTTCAGTTCACTCTCTTCCATTCCAACGGATGCGAGAAGCTGCAGCAGTGCAGTCAGTGCGTTGTTACCCATTTCCGGGGTGGATGCGTGGGCAAAGGCACCGCAGGCGGTGATTTTTATATTGCCGTTTTCGGTGTCTTCCAGAACGAAGGAAACGCCGGTCTTCTGCTCAGTCTCGTCAGCGCAGGTTTTCAGGTCTTCTTTTGCCATGCCGGCAAGCTCTGCATATGCTTTGCCTGGTACAACGTTCAGTTTGGTGCCGGCCTGTAAGGATACGAGGCGCACGCCTGTCGTTCCGGCAGCGGATGTTTTTTCGAAGTGGCCGCGCATGCCGCCTTTTTCAATGTTGATGACCGGGAATTCGGCATCCGGTGAGAAGGTGCATGGTGCTTCCACTTCTTTCTTATAATAATATTCGAGGTCAGAGCTTCCACACTCCTCGTCGGAACCGAGGACAAGACGGACATTTTTCTTTAATGGGTAACCGAGTTCTTTGACAGCGCGCATTGCGTAGATAGCTGCGATCGCCGGTCCTTTGTCGTCTGCGGTTCCGCGGCCGAACATTTTTCCTTCTTTGATGAGCGGGGTGAATGGATCGGTCTCCTGCCAGCCTTCGCCTGCCGGTACGACATCGAGATGGGCGAGAATATCAAGGCCCTTTTCTTCCTGATTAAAGTCAGCTGCAATCGCGTAGTTGTCGTAGTTGGTTACGGCAAAGCCGTATTTTTCCAGAATTTCGATTCCCTGCGCCAGTGCTTCTGCCGCCGGTGCGCCGAATGGTTTGCCTGGCTCTGCCGCCTGTTTTTCGCTTGGAATCCGGATCAGGCTTTTCAGATCCTCGATCATTTCGGATTCGTGGTTTTCAATATATGTTCTCAATTCTTCTTTCCGCATCGTAACTTCTCCTTTTCTCTTCTCTGGCACCGTCGCAGTGCCGTTCTTTTCCTATCATAGCGCAGAAAGAGCAGAAAATCCACATTTTCTGCTCTTTTTCCAAATAATCATTTGTTTTTGTCCAAATTGACTGTAATTTCATAATAATCGCACGGATGCGCCGTAAGCCCCGTCACGCCCTCACCGGATACCATCGACATTTTGAGGTGTGATGCGAAGAAAAACATGTGGTCATCCAGCAGCGTCTGCGTCATCTCGATGGCCAGTTCGGTTCGTTTTTCGGTATCAAACTCGCCGCTTAACTGCTGCTCCAGCATCTCGAGTGTCTCACTGTAATAACCGCCGCGGTTCTTGGAGGAATCCTGCAGGCAGTGCGTTGTAAAGAAATACTCGGGATCGCCCGTCGGTGCGCTGACAAATGCGCTGACATAAACATCCCAGTTTCCTTTTTTCAGCAGTTCCAAATGATTTGCCGTGCACTGGATCTGTACTTCGATTCCGATTTTCTTCAGCGATGCCTGTGCACTCTCCGCGAGAAGCGGCAGTTCCTGGCGGCTCGGATACGTGAGCCAGCAGATGGTCAGGCGTTTTCCGTCTTTTTCCACGTAGCCGTCGCCGTCCTCATCGGTCCAGCCTGCTTCAGCCAGCAGTTCTCTGGAATACTCAAGATCATAGGACTCCTCCTGCACTTTGCTGTCGCCGAATGCAAAGTAAGAGGGGAACGGGCCTTCCGCCACGCTTCCGTTTCCTTCCATCAGCGTATTCACAAAGCCCTCCCGGTCGATCGCTCCGATGACTGCCTCGCGCACGCGGTCGTCCTGCAGCACCTCGGATGATCCGTTGAACTGTCCGAAGAAGGTACGCGACGTATCCGCCGAAGAAATCGTGTATGGTTCATCGCGGAACAGGATCAGATTGGAATATGGCAGGCCGTACGCCGCGTCGAGCTCGCCTGACTGTAACGCCATCGTCATCGTATCGCCGTCGCGGATCGTTTTTACTTCGATCCGGTCGAGCTTTGGCGTTCCGTTCCAGTAATTGTCATTTTTCACGAGCGTCAGTCCCTGATCCGTCTCCACCTGTACTGCGCGGTACGGGCCGGTTCCGGCGACATTGCCGTCATCCGTCACACCTGCCTGCATATCAATGATGCATCCATATGGGTCAGACAGATAATTCAGAAGCGCCGGGACAGGCTGTTCGGTGTGAATTGTTACGATCAGGCCGTCTGCCTTGATGCTCTCAATTTTCAGATCCCCGCGTGCACGGTCATGTACTGCGATCAGATCCTCGAGACATTCTTTGACCGCCTCTGCGTCGAGAGTGCGCCCACTCGTAAAGGAGATGCCTTCATGCAGTGTAATCCGCCATGTTGTATCGTCCACAATCTCATAGCTTTCTGCCAGCCATGGCTCGATCTCCATAGAATCGGAATAATGAAACAGCGTCTCACCGATCCCATAGCGGATACACGCCCAGCCGGAATAGCCGTTGTGCGGGTTGACATCGGACTCGTCGTTTTCGGCGTTGAATGTCGTGTCGCCGTATACGAAAACTTTTTCATCTGTACCATCTGCCGCTGTGCTCTGACAACCAGAAAACAGTACCACCGCCAGAATGCCGCACAAAACATATGCAATTTTTTTCCTTCTGCCGTTCTTTCTCTGCATTCTGTACTTCTCCTGTTTTCGCAAATGGCACCACCATTTCCGCTGTCTGATTTTCTGTTTCAACAGTTTTCTCACAGACTATACTCCATCAACAGTTTCGTATATTCCTCTTTCGGGTACTCCAATACCTCCCGCGTCTCCCCCTGCTCCACGATTTTTCCCTGCCGCATGACAATCACACGGCTGCAGAGTTCCCGCACCAGCGCAAGGTCGTGGCCGATCCACAGCATCGCAAGTCCTTCTTCCCGCTGCAGTTTTTTCAGCAGTTGAACGATCTGCGCCTGTACCGCCGCATCGAGCGCACTCGTTGCCTCGTCGCAGATCAGAAGAGACGGCTGCACAGCAAGAGCCCGCGCAATTGCGGCTCTCTGGCACTCTCCGCCGCTCGTCTCGCGGGGATAGCGCATCGCCGTTTCCGAACTAAGTTCCACTTTTTTCAGCAGCTCCGGCAGATGAAGACACGCCTCTTTCCGGCTCATTCCCTGATTCCGAAAAGCTTCCAGAATCCCGGTTTCGAGCGTCTGCATTGGATCGAAGGAATCCTGCGGGATCTGGAATACCATCTGTATTTTCCGGTAAACTTCGCGCTGCCGCCTGCCTTTTCTTCCGAGGATTTCCTCGCCTTCCAACAGAACGCTGCCTGCATCCGCCTGGACCAATCCGGTGATCAGACGGGCCGTCGTGCTTTTTCCGCATCCGCTCTCCCCGATCAGGCCAAGACATTCCCCCGCATCCAGTGTGAAGCTGATGCCGTCCACGGCGGCAAATTCCGTTTCCCGGCCGGTTCCAGCAAAGTTTTTGCTTAAGTTGTTTACTTCCAGCATGTTATGATTATGCATCGTTCTTCCCTCTTCCCGGCACAGCCGCAAGGAGATTTTTTGTATATTCATCCTTGGGGTGATCGAAAACCGTCCTTGTCTCCCCCTGCTCCACGATGTTTCCATCCTTCAAAACAGCAACCCGGTCTGCCATCTGCTCGAGAACCGCAAGATTGTGCGTCACCAGCACCATCCCCGTCTGCTCTTTCTGCTGCAACGCCTGAAGCTCCCGCAGCACCTGCGCCTGCGAAACCACATCGAGTGCACTCGTCGGCTCGTCCGCCAGAAGAAGCGACGGATGCAGCAGCATTGCGAGCGCAATCCCGACGCGCTGGTTCATGCCGCCGGAGAGCGACGATGGATAGCTGTTCCAGATCGTCTCGCCATCCGAAAGCCCCATATCCGCAAATCGCTGGAGCGTCATATCTTTGATTTCTCTGCGGCTTTTTCTGCCAGACATTCCCCCAGAAATCGGGGTGATGAATCCGCAGCGTTTCTCATGGGCGCGCACGCTTTCACAGATCTGTGCTCCGATTTTCCGGGTCGGACAGAGTGATGCCCCTGTATTCTGGAAAATCATACCAATTTCTGAACCGCACAGACTCCGCAGCTTCTTTTCGGACATGCCCGTCAGCTCCTCTCCGCGAAATGTGATCTGCCCGCCGGTGATGGAACCATTCTTTCCCATCAGCCGCAGGATCGCTCGCAGCAAGGTACTTTTTCCACTGCCCGACTCCCCGGCGATGCCGACGGTTTCTCCTTTTTCGACGGAAAAACAGATGTTATTTAAAATTTGCTCCCCTTCATAACAGACAGAAAGGCCGCTGATTTCCAGCAGTTTTTCGCTCATGTTTTTGCTCCCTTTGTTTCCATTTTCGTTTGCCCCTTATCCCTGATCCACCGTTTTCCGTACCGCCTCACCAAGCAGATTGCAGACAAGAACGGTCAGAAAAATCGCCAGTCCCGGCGCCAGAATGACCCAGGGCGCGGTCTGCAGCATACTTCTTCCGTTGCTCATCATCGCTCCCCACTCCGCCGACGGCGCTTCCGCACCAAGGCCGAGGAAGGACAGACCTGCGATTTCCAGCATCATCGTTCCGATATCGAGCACCGCTGTGACAATCGTCTGCCCCGCAAGATTCGGCAGAATATGGCGTCCGATCATCTTCCATGTTCCGTTTCCTGTAAGGCGCGCCGCCGCGATGAACGGCATGTGTTTCAATGCCAGCACACGGTTCCGCGCAAGCCGTGCATATTTCGGCCAGGAAACAAGGATCAGCGACACAACGGCTCCCGTCATGCCGCTCTGCAGAACGCCGGAAAATGCGATTGCAAATACCATACCCGGAAAGGCCAGAAAAATATCGGAGATCTGCATCAGAACCGTATCCGTTTTGCCTTCCAGCCAGCCGCTGAAAATTCCGGCGAGTGTTCCGATCAGAGCGCTTGCCGCAACGACAAGAAGTGCTGAAAAAATGCTGACCCGCGCGCCGGAGAGAATCCTTGAAAACAGATCTCTTCCATAGCGGTCCGTCCCCATCCAGTGCGCCGCGGACGGCGGAAGAAGGGACAGTTCCAGATTCTGCTCATACGGATCGTACGGTGTCAGATGGGCCGCACACGCGGCAAACAGCAGTAGCGCACCGGCGAGGATGCCATAAAAAAGGATCTTTCTTTTCTGTTCTTTTTTCATCGCATTCCCTCCAACTTCGCCCGCGGGTCCAGTGCACCCATCATCAGATCAGCAATGAGATGCAGCAGCAGATAGATCGCCGCCATCCACACCAGATATGCCTGAATCACGGGAATATCGTGCATGGAAACGGCATCCACGGCCATTTTTCCGACACCATTCCACATGAAAATCGTCTCAACGATGGCGGTTCCTCCAAGCAGCGAACCGGCGGATAAGAATAGCAGCGTGACCATCCGAAGCAGCACGGATTTTAATACATTTCCGAGCAGAATCCGGTTTTCACTTAACCCACGTGCCCGTGCACCCGCCACGTACTCCTGCTCCAGCTCTGCAAGCACGGCAGAACGCACCTGACGGGTGTATTTTGCCGTCATCGAAACCGCAAGCGTCGCCGCCGGAAGCACACAGCTTTTCCATCCCTTTCCCATACTGAGAACCGGAAAAAGATTCCATTTCAGCGAAAAGAAATACAAGAGAAGAAGTGCAGTGAAAAACCCCGGAAACGAATTACCTGCAAAGCAGAACAGGCTGATACCGCGGTCCGCCCACGTATTCTGATATTTTGCACTTAAGATACCGAGCGGAAACGAAAGACAGACCGTCATGGCAAGCGCCAGCGCCGCAAGTGCAATCGTTGCGGGCAGTTTTTCGCAGAAGCTTACAAGCACCGGTTTGCCGGAAACGTACGACTCCCCGAAGTCACCGCGCAGGGCGTTTTTCAGCCATTGCAGGTACTGGACAGCTTTCGGCTCATTCAGTCCCAGCTCCTCCCGCATCGCTTCTTTTTCCGCCTCCGACATCACGCCGCCACTGCTGCTCTCTTTTAAATCCACCGCATCGACCGAGGAAAGTCCCGTCAGCAGAAAAGCGAGAATCGTCACGCCGAGGAATACCGGAATCAGGCGAAGCAGTCGTTTTAACAAATATTTTTTCACAAATACTCCTTTACTGCTTCACGGCACAAATCGAAAACATCGGTGCCGGGTTATAGAACTCGTCTTTTTCCAGATAAATGCGTTTTCCAAGGCTCGTATCAATGCGGATTTCTCCCGCTGTGTTTTCGCACAGCACCGCCACATCGTACGCCGGCCGGTTTTTGCGGCTGATCGGGAGCTGTGATTTGATCCGTTCGCACTCTTCGAGCATCTCGTTTCCAACCTTGAAATGGGCATGCGCCTCCGGAAGTCCCTTCGTATCGGCAACATCTTCTTTTCCGTAATTGGCATCGAAGTTCAGCAGCACACCGCCCGTTTTCAGCACACGCATCCACTCGCCGTAAGCATGCTCCGCATTCGGCAGCGTCCACGTCAGGTTTCGGGAAATGACAACATCGAACGTTTCATCCGCAAACATCGGATTTTCCGCGTCCATGACCTGGAAGCAGCAGTCGGCATTCTCTTCTTCGGCGAGCTGGATCGCATTCTCAATCATCTCTGGTGTCAGGTCGATGCCGAAGACCTCGTGGCCCTCTTTTGCCAGCAGGATCGAGAAAAATCCGGCTCCGCAGCCCACATCAAGGATCTTTAACCGTCTTCCCGCCGGGATCTGTTTTTCAATCTCTTTCATCCAGCGCTTCGCAATCGGGTTTGCAAGTTCGGAGCGTCTCTGCTCTAAAAAGTTCTCGCTCCGCTTCTCCCAGTAATGGACAATCTGCTCTTTGCGGTCGTCGTACTCCGGCTCGCGCACAATTCTTCCGTAAGCAACGACAGGGCCCCCTTCTGTTACCATATCGCCCGGTTTTGCCGCCGGATACCAGAGGCCGTCTTCGGAAACCCCCTGATATTTTTCGCCGCGGCGGACGGTCACATCACCAAGCTGGAAGGGCTGCTCTGCGCTTTTTTCCGCGCGCACCAGAAACATCGGTGTCGATGCATAGTTCAGTCTCTCTTCCTCGCTCCAGACGCGCTTCCAGATTTCGGAATCGGTCTGGATGGAACAGACGCCGAGGGATTCGAGCACCTTCGTATCCCACGCCGGCCGTTCCATCGCAGAGAGCGGCACCTGACGCGCAATGTTTTCCATGCGGTCAATGTCCGTGCACAGATAATGGTCGTCGAGCTGCTGCTCTTCCACTTTCTTCCGGTCTGCCTCGTACGCTTCTTTTTTCTCCTCGTCATAGAGATAACCGTACCAGTTCGCATCAAAATTGAGCAACACGCCGCCCGGTTTCAGGACACGCATCCACTCTTGGTATGCCTGCTCCGGCTTTTCCAGATTCCAGGTCAGATTTCTGGAAATGACAACATCAAAGGTCTCATCCGCAAACTCCAGATTCTGTGCATCCATCCGCTGCAGCGTCACGCGCTCCAGACCGTATTTCGTATATTTTCCCAGATTCTCTTTCGCCTTTTCCAGCATCTCCTCCGTGTAGTCAACAGCCGCCACCGTATAACCTGCCTCCGACAAAATCATCGGGAAGAATCCCGGGCCGGTTCCGATATCGAGAATCTTCATCTCTTCTTTCTTTTTCTCTGGAAACTGCTCCTCTAATACATGCAGCCACGCTTCTCTCTGGCTTCCCGCCAGTTCTTTTTCATTGACCTCAGAATACCCCTCCGCACGGGTTCCCCAGTAGGAGGCAATTTCCTGTAATAATTCCTGTTCCATATCTTCCGCTTCTTTCTTCTTTTTCTTAACTTTCCCGGCGCGGTCGTTCTCCAACCGCTCAAATATCCCTTTACTCTACCAAAAATCGGCCTTTTTCACAAGCCCCCACGGGGGATATTCTTAACGCCGGCGCAGGGTATTCAGGTGATCGGCGGCGCGGATCTGATTATCTGCGGACGTCAGACAACCGACGGCGATACCGCGCAGGTCGGCCCTTTGATTGCGAAACATCTGACGATCCCGCATGCCGCCTGGGTCGCAGAGGTTACCGATGTCACGGATCATTCCATCACCGTCCGTCAGGATCTTGTGAGTGTTTCCCAGGTTTCCGAACTCCCTTATTCGTGCCTGATTACCATCGAGTTTCTCGAGCGCGAGCTGATCGACATTTTGTTTCCGGATATTTTTAAAGGAGAACCGTCATTCACTCGGTTCTCCTTTATATTGCCAGAATACCATCAGCTTTCTTGTCGCCGTATCCTCACTGTATGTATATTTTACGGACCCGAGTCCGTAATAGCTGCAAAGATAGCCGGAAGCCTTATCGAGAAGCTCCGGTCGGGCTTCCATGACCTGCGCCATCAGATCATCGGTGGCAAATTTAAATTCGG
This sequence comes from Blautia sp. AF14-40, assembly GCF_003479665.1. NCBI lineage: Bacteria > Bacillati > Bacillota > Clostridia > Lachnospirales > Lachnospiraceae > Blautia > Blautia sp. AF14-40. The sequence goes on along the minus strand of NZ_QUHK01000024.1, from coordinate 33,087 downwards.
AATACTCTTTTGTCTCTTCAATATCCGTCTCCATTTCCCACAGAATCTGCGTCGCATCAAATGTATCCATGTACCGGCCGATCTGGCGGTAATACTCGAGGTCATCTGCATTGCACGCCGGGAGCGGCAGATTCGCATCCGCCTGATGCGTGTCCGAAAATTCCGCATCGGAAACGCAGAGAAAATCGTAGTAGATCAGGTCGTCCGGCAGATTGTACTCGCCGCTCTCGCCCTCTGCGAATACCGGATCGCCCCAGGTTACATCGACGTTGTAATAATTGTCTCCACACTTTACGATATTCCAGCCGTGCGCCTCGCCGGTGTCTGTCGTTCCCGTCACATAAATGACCGGGATGTCCAGGCGGTTCATCAGATACTGGAACGTTCTGGCATAGCCTGCGCAGACCGTCTGTCTGTTCACAAGTCCGCTGTAGAGTGTCTGATTCTCCGGCGCATCTTTCACATAATCAATCTGCCGGATACATTTTTCAAAGACAGCCTTGATCTTCCCATAGTCATCCATCGAACGGTCGATATCACTTAAGAAATCATTTCCCGCCCCTTTGACCTGGGTCTGGCGTCCTGTAATCTCCTCCGCAGGAATCGTGTATTCTGGAACTACCTCGCAGTAGTTCTTCGGCTCGCCGTATCCCGTGACATGTGATGCTCCGTTGATCCAGCAGTACTCCGGGTAATCCATATAGACCCATCCATAAACCTCCGCCGTCACATCGGGATCGCCGCCTTTTGTGATGATGGTTTCCTGGTGTTCCGCGATTCCCTGCACCAGTTCGCGGTAAATCATCTGTCTGTTTTCATCGAGCTGGCTGTAATAATACCGCTTCGCCAGCTCCTCCTCATCTGTATTTTCCGCCTGAAACTGTGTTGCGCCATTTTCTGACAGACCATTGTTTTCGTCTGCCGTCTGTGAAGCAGTGCTGCTGTCCGCTCCGTTTCCGTTCTGCGCGGGATCGCTCTCATCAAATTCTCCGAATACCAGATAAGCCGCCAGCAGGGCAAGCATAAGCGGAAGCAGCGCCCGCAGCGGTCTCTTCCGTCTTCGTCTGTGTCTTCTCTTTGCCATTCTTCTTTTCTCCCAGATACGTTAAAACGCCGTCACACAGTGCATCCGCCACCTTTTTCTGGTACTCCTTTGTGTTCAGGAGCGCTTCCTCCTCCGGATTTGAGAGGAATCCGCACTCGCAGATCACCAGCACTGCGTCTGTCTTCTTCAGCATGTAATACGTTTTGTTTCCCTTGGCTTTCCTGTGATTCGCCGGATCGAGCCCCGCGACCAGTGCAGCCTGCATGCAGAGCGCCAGTTTTTCGCCTTCTTTTGAATCCGTATAATAAAACACCTGCGCCCCTTTGACCGCCGCATCCGGGTAGCTGTTCTGGTGAATGCTGATCACACAGTCCGGCTTTTTTTTATGAATCAGCTGCACGCGCCGCTGCAGATCCTGCACTTTCGCATTCACGGCTCCCGGATCGGAGAGATCATCCTCCCCTTCCCGCGTCATCACCACAAGGATTCCCTGCTTTTCCAGCTTCTTTTTCAGCAGACGGGCAATCGCAAGGTTGATGTCCTTTTCTTTGACACCGTTTGCCCCGATTTTGCCGGGATCGTCGCCGCCGTGGCCGCTGTCCAGCACCACTACTTTTGTGGCTGCCTTCTGTGCTGCCACCAGCCGTGCGCCCTCGCGGGACAGAACATACGCCGCCGAAAGCAGAATCACCGCCATCAGCCATTCCAGTTTTTTCCCTTTTTCCAAATGAAAAGCCCCCTGCTGCAAATTTCCTTTCTTGGTCATTTTATGCAGCAGCGGGGCAGGTTACAACTCTTATTGCTTCCGGTTACTCTTCCTCATCTTCTTCATCATGCGCGCGATTCGGGATTTCATCCTCTTCTTCGTCGTTGTCATCATCGAGATAATCCGGCTCATTTTCGAGATCGATGACTGCAGAATTTTCGACGATTTCGTCTTCTTCCTCTGCTTCTTCTGCGGTATCTTCACGGTCTGGCTCTGCGGCTGTTTCTTTTGCCTCTCCGGGAAAGATACTTTTTACCGGATCTTTCATGAAGGTTTCCACTTCCGATGCAGAACGTTTCATCTCCTCACGCATTTTTTCGATGCCGGCAAAAGCCTCCTCAAAAATTCTGCGGTTCTTCTCGAGTACACTTGTCATGGTTTCCATCTCGGCGTAAATCTTCTGGTATCTGGTGTTGGCTTTCTGCAGTTCCGCGTCCATATGGCTCTGGATTTCTTCTGCTTCGGCCTGCAGTTTTTCTTCATAAACAGCAGCCAGTTCCTCGCCCTTCTGACGTGCGCTCTCTACCATGTATTCGCACTGTTCCTTCGTCTCGCGGCGCTGCTTTGCACAGGATTCCTTTGTCTCTTCCTGCTGTTTCCGGCAGGACTCGTTTGTCTCCTCTCTCTTTTTGCAGCACGCCTCATCCGTTTCCTCCGTTTTCTCGCGGCAGGACTCGTCCGTTTCTTCGGTTTTCCGGCGGCAGGCTTCCTCGGTCTCTTCTTTTAGCTTTCTGCAGCTCTCCTCTGTTTCCTGTGTCAGTTTTTTCGCTTTCACCTGTGCCTCAAACACAAGGCCGCTGATGCTGTCATAATTGTCGATATAGCTCTGGTATTTCTCATGAATGTTTTTTTCGAGCTCCTCGATTTTATCCTCACGCTCGCGGATCTTGCGGTTCAGCTTCTCGATTTCCTGCTCGTTTTCCTCGATCTTCGCTTCCAGTTTCTTCTGAGCGGCATACGCCTGATCTTTCAGGTTCTGCACTTTCGTCATGACATCGTCCTTATCGAAACCGCCCATCAGCGTTGTTTTAAATAATTCTTCGTGATTGTTTTCTGACATGTATACTCCTCCTTCGTGCCCGGGCTTTTATCATTCCCCTTATCCTTCCCGGACTCCTCGTCAACTGTTTGTTTCAATATATTCTGAAATCAGACTCCAGATGTCTGCGCGCTCGAATCCGAGCTTCCACTCTGCCACTCCGGCGAGATCGGCGCTTTGGATCACTTTCAGTTTTTCCTCCATGGACTGCTCATCCTCCATCCAGATCGTGTATCTGGCATCGGAAGTTTCTACCGTTGCCACATTCTGGCCAAGGGATGCATCCCAGGTTTCTGTCATCTGATTCTCTTTTGCATAGTTTTTGGCGCCATCCATGCCCAGCACCTCGCTGGTAATGGCGCTCTGTCCGAACTTTTCCGTCCAGACACGGGTATAAAACGGGATTCCGCAGATCACCTGATCGGCAGGCATCACCCGCGTCATCTCCTCCACGGCCTGCTGTACGAACGGGAGGGATGAAACAGAGCCTGCCTCCTCGCTTCCCGCGAAATGCTCGTCATAGGCCATGACAATCATATAGTCCACAAATCTTGCCTGCTCGCCGCGCTGATAATACATCGTGTAAGCCTGCGGTACCGGCGTATCGACCGACACCACAAGATTCTGTGCATGCGCCGCGCTCGTCAGTTCCCGCAGAAACTGCAGGTAATGCGGGATTCCGGCCTCTTTCAGATTCTCGAAATCCACGTTGATGCCGTCCATGCCGCACGATGCTGCCTCGGCGAGCAGCTGCTCAATGATTCTGCTGCGCACGGATGCGTAGGCAAGATCGGTTGTTTCGTCAAATGCTTCATTAAAGTTATCAATCAATCCCCAGACTTCCCGTCCCGCTTCATGCGCCAGTTTCACGTAATCGGCGCTCGCAAGGCTGGAAATCGTACCGGTTTCGTCTGTCACGGAAAACCAGGTCGGTGAAATCACGTTCACGCCGGTCATTTCTGCTGTCATCTCTGCCATCGCGTCGTTCGACTCGGTCGATGTGCTCTGATGCCAGACCAGATTGATTTTGTGATCCCGTGTAATTCTTTCATAGGAATCTTTCTTTGCCGTCCGCGCTTCGATGGCCTCCGGCTCGGAGATATCCTCTGTCTGGATGTATCCGGTATAGCCGTCCGCCGTCATGACTTTGCACCAGTTGTCCAGATTTTCCAGATACAGCAGGGTGTCACCCTTCTGTACATCCGCAAGAATCAGACTCTTGATGCCGCCTTTCTGGCGCACCTGCGCGGTGTCTGACTGTACCGTCGCCTGCTCCACGCCGTCCCATTCATTCCGGATTACAACACGATTGGGATCGCTGTAATATGCATAGTCGAGATCTGTGTATTCTTTTACGACATCCAGCGAAATGTAAACCGTTCCGTCGCTCTCCTGCTGTACGGCAGGCTGTCCGCCCGGTGTTTTGGCAATGGCCGCATCGCCCGGAAGCAGTGTCTGCACGCCGCCGCTCGTTGTAAGCAGGATTCCTTTTGTTTCTTCATCCCAGTAGAAGCAGCTGTTCAGCTGGGATTCTACATATGTGTACGCCGCATACGGCTCTCCTCCGATAAGGACGGCCTGCTCTTCCAGAAGTTCTCCGTTCTGGATCAGCGCAACGCTGTTTTCGTCTGTCAGGTTAAAATATTCGTTCCCGGCCATGTATTCGGTTCCGGGTTTATATCGGTTTATCAAAAATGAAACAACGCCTGCTGCACCGACTAGCACGATCAAAATCAGTACGACCAGTACCGGCGCTGCTTTTTTCTTCTGTTGCTCCTTCATGTGTTCTTTTCCCCTTTTCTTCTCTCTGAAGATCTCCCCACTTGCGCCCATTATAACAAAAAAAATACCCAATAGCAACCGTTATGCGCAAGGGAACCGCATGCGAGTCAGAAAGTATCGTTACAGTTCACTGGTTCCCAGCGAACTGTAACATTCGCAGCCCTCATTTAAAGTTTTGCTTTGCAAAAGGAGGGCTGCTCACACCTGAATCATGTTCTTACGCAGCGAAACAGCAGGTGTTTCACTGCTGATTGAACAGTAACGAAAGTATCGTTGCTTTTTGCTATTGGGTATTTTTCAGAAAATCTGTTTAAAAAGTTTTGTCGATTGTTTGTTTCATGGCTTATTTGCAGTTGTGACGTACAAAAAAGAAAGCCCCATCGATCCGTATGAAATACTTTTGTTTTTAGTTTCAATGATCATGTTTCACGGGGACGCCTTCTTATCCGATCCGTTTTTTCTGTGCCTGCTTCTGGCCGGAGTATGCACCCTCCGGGCAGAAGCAAAGGTTTCCCCAACTCCTATTATACTTCAAGCCGGGGGAATTACAAATAAAGTTTGTCCCTTCATTTCTGAAAAAATTATGCGAAATGTAAAAAAAATCTTAAGTTCTTTACTTCTTTCCGTGATGTGTTATACTATATTGTAAGCAGCCCTATTTATATAAGTAAAGAGTAATTAAGGACGTGAGAGTTATGAAAATAGAAAAAATCAATGATAACAAGATCCGCTGCACACTGACCAGCGCCGATCTTGCCGAAAGAAATTTAAAGCTCAGCGAACTGGCTTACGGCACGGAAAAGGCCCGCAGCCTGTTTCAGGATATGATGCTTGAAGCCAACCAGCAGTTCGGCTTCAATGTGGATAATGCCCCGCTCATGGTCGAGGCCGTTCCGGTGGCTCCGGACAGCATTGTCCTCATTATCACCAGAGTCGAGGATCCACAGGAGCTCGACACCCGCTTCGCCAAATTTGCTCCATCCGGCGACGATACGGACGGACCGGAACCGGTACAGTATTCCGGCGCGGACGACATCATCGACCTGTTCCACAAGCTCTGCGATGTGAAGAACAAGGCACAGGAAATCGCAAAGAAAGCGGCACAGAAGGAAAACGAAAAAGAGCCTGCAGCATCCGAGGAAAAGAATGTGGATCTGGTACGCACCTTCCACTTCTCAACCCTCGACGATGTCATCAGCTCCGCAAAAGCGCTGAACCAGTATTTTACCGGCAGCAATTCCCTCTATAAGAACAGGGCAGATGCCAACTATCAGCTCGTTCTGCACCAGTCCGGCTGCAAACCGGAGGAATTCAACAAGGTCTGCAACATTCTTTCCGAGTACGGCAGACAGGAATCCTTCTCCCTGGCCGCTGAAGCATTTCTGCTGGAACATGGAAATGCAATGGTAAAAGAGAATGCTCTGCAGGAGCTGGCTTCTCTGTAAGTTTTGAAACGTATGTATAAAAAAAGGAAGTCCGCGAAGGACTTCCTTTTTTGTACGTTCCGTACAAATTACTCTTCTGTGATAGCCTCGGTTGGACATACGCTTGCGCATGTTCCGCACTCAACGCATACATCCGGGTTGATTTCGTAATGGGAATCTCCCTCAGCGATAGCCTCTACTGGACATTCTCCAGCGCAGGTTCCGCAGCTTACACATTCGTCTGTGATTACATATGCCATGATCTTATCCTCCTTGTAGATTTTTTGGCCCTTTCGGTACTATCCACATTGTAAACGATTGCCCCCTGAAATACAAGTACAAAATTATAAACATTCTATAATCTTATGAATTTGTTCTTGCATTCCCCCCGGGGGTACGCTATAATCAAAATAGCCGTCAAAATCGGAACGACGGGTATATACACATTTAAAGGAGGAACTTTAAGATGGCAAAGATCTCGAAAGACATGACAATCGGCGAGTTAATCGCAATGGATACAAATATCATCGGAATCCTGATGGGAGCCGGCATGCACTGCATCGGCTGCCCTTCTGCACAGGGTGAGTCCCTGGAAGAAGCAGCTATGGTTCACGGCCTGGACGCTCAGGTTCTGGAAGACCAGATCAACGATTATCTGGCTGCAAAATAAGCCGGATTTCCGCGTAGTTCCAAAAAGAACGCCTCTCACAGGCGTTCTTTTTTTCTGTCCGATTTACCCATTGTTCCGATGGCCCCGTTTTGCTTTCGTCCGTTTTCCTTTCTGCTCCAGCGTCGCCGCTGCTTCTCTCCGGCTCTGCTGGTGGCGGCGGATCGCCTCATCCACACGGCGGCTCCGCTCTTCCTGGCGCCGCTTCTGTATCATCTGATCGAGCAGACGGCCGAGCACGCGGTAAAACTCCGTCTGACGCTCCTCCTCTTCCTGCCGCATCACAGTGTCCGCCAGCTGTTCTGCTTCCCGCTCGGGCAGAAGATCGACAACCACCTCCGGCACTTCGTCCGCTTTTCCCGGTATTGCCGGATCCGGCTTCTCCTTTGCCGTCTCTGCCGCTTCCGCCGGAAACGCTTTGATCTCCGCCGTTGCCTGCACCAGCTTCGGCATCAGCTCGCGGATCGCTTTCAGGTGAAGCCCCTTTTTCTTCAGTTCCCGGATTCCCAGAAAAATCTGAATGTCCTGCGCAGTATAGCAGCGGTGTCCCAGCGAATTGCGGTGGATTTCCATGCCGAGCTCGTCCTCCCAGTACCGGAGCACATGCGCTTTCTCCCCGGTCAGCTTCTCCGCCTCCGTGACCAGATACGTTCTATTTTCCATACGGCAGCCACTCCCTTCTTCCCTTTATTATAGGATCTGTTATCCCCTGCCGCAAGAAAATCTCATCGTAATATTCCGACAAATTCATACAATTATACACAAAAAACGTGCCGCAGGACTATCCCACGACACGTTCTGACACCATACTATTCAGAGCCCCATCTCGATTCCGCTACGCTACATCTCGATGTGGCTTCTCGCCATATGAAATTGAGGGGAAAAGTGCTCATTCATGCAAGCATGAGTCGCACTTTTCCCCTCAATTTCGCATGGCTCTGAATAGTTACAAATATTTTCTTTTATCTCTCTGCATTCGCAAATTTCGTATAATCCGGCAGCCAGACCAGATTGACGGTTCCGATCGGGCCGTTTCGCTGTTTGGCGATGATGATTTCCGCGATTCCCTTATTCTCGGAATCCTTATTATAGTAATCATCTCGATAGATAAACATAACAACGTCGGCATCCTGCTCGATCGCTCCCGACTCACGCAGGTCGGAAAGCATCGGACGGTGGTCGGTACGCTGCTCAACAGCCCGGGAAAGCTGGGACAGTGCAACAACCGGCACATTCAGCTCTCTCGCGAGTGCTTTTAAGGAACGGCTGATATCCGAAATCTCCTGCTGACGCGATTCCGAGGAGCTCTTTCCGCTTCCCGACATCAGCTGCAGGTAGTCAATGATGATGATATCAAGACCGTGCTCCAGCTTGTATTTGCGGCATTTCGACCGCATCTCTCCGATCGAGATACCAGGTGTATCGTCGATCATCAGTCGGGATTCACCGATCATGCCGGCGCTCTCGATCAGCTTGCTCCATTCGTCGTCTTTCAGGTTTCCGGTTCTCAGATGCTGGGAATCTACTTTCGACTCCATCGAGAGCAGACGGTTCATCAGCTGCTCCCGCGACATCTCGAGACTGAAAATCGCAACGGCTTTGTCTTTCTTAAACGCCATATACTGCGCAATATTGAGGACAAACGCCGTTTTACCCATAGACGGACGTGCCGCAATCAGGATAAAGTCAGAGTTCTGCAGACCCGATGTCTTGTAGTCCAGATCCGTGAATCCGGTCGGAATACCCGTGACATTTCCCTTCGTCTTCGATGCACGCTCGATGTTCTCCAGCGTATTGATGACAACCTGGCGGATCGGCATGAAGTCTCCGGAATTCCGCTGGCCCAATAACTGGAACATCTTCTTTTCCGTCTCCTCCATGATGACTTCCACCGGCTCTTTGTTCAGATAGCAGTCATTCTCAATCTCTTCTGTCAGCTTAATGAGACGGCGCAGCACCGCTTTCTCGCTGACGATGTTCGCATAATGGCGCACATTCGCCGAAGTCGGCACCGCATTTAAAAGATCGCGGACAAACTCCATCGAACTGATCTCCGGCGGAACATCCTTTTCACGCAGGCGGTTCTGCAGGGTGACCAGATCGACCGGTTTTCCCTCATTGAACAGCTCCACCATGGCATCAAAAATGACGCCGTACTGGTGCTGGTAAAAATCGTCGCTCGTCAGGATTTCCGATGCTGCCATGATGGCTTCGCGTCCCATCAGCATGGAACCGATGACCGACTGCTCCGCCTCGATGCTGTGCGGAAGGATTCGTTTAATCAGTGCTTCTTCCATAGAATTATGCTTCTTTTACGATAACTTTCAGCTTTGCAGTTACTTTGGTATGCAGGCGGATCGGCACTTCTGTCGTTCCGAGAACCTTGATCGGGTTCGGAAGCTGCATTTTCTTTTTGTCAATGTCGTATCCAAGCTGTTCTTTGGCTGCTTCTGCAATTTCTTTTGCCGATACACTTCCGAATACTTTTCCGCCTTCACCGACTTTGATGGCTACGGTAACCTGTTTTTCCTCGATCTCTTTTGCGAAAGCCTGTGCCTCGGCAAGCTGCTCTGCTGCCACTTTGTCCTCGTGTGCTTTCTGCAGTTTCAGTTCATTCAGGTTCTTTGCGGTTGCCTCGATGCCAAGCTTTTTCGGCAGAAGCATGTTTCTTGCATATCCGTCACTTACGTTTACAGTCTGTCCTTTTTTACCAAGTGCTTTTACGTCTTCCAGTAAGATAACTTTCATATCAGATTTCTCCTCCATCCTGCATTTCTGTTAAGGTTGATTTTAGGAGGCTGCGCGCCCCCTCCAGATCGACGGTCTCAAGCTGGCATCCTGCCATATTCAGATGACCGCCGCCGCCCATCCGCTCCATGATGATCTGTACATTGACCTCATCAATCGCGCGGGCGCTGATATAGATCACGCCTTTATACTCGGTCAGTACAAAGGACGCCTTGACACCGACAATGTTCAGCAGCTCGTTCGCCGCCTGTGCTCCGACCACCGTCGGGCTGTCCACATAGTCGCTCGGGCATTCGGAAATCGCGAACTGGCCGCGGAACAGCTCCGCATTGCGGATCGTCTCTCCTCTTGCCTTGTAATCGTTCATATCCTCACGGAACAGCTTGCGCACACGCGTCACATCCGCACCGCAGCGGCGCAGGAACGCTGCCGCCTCGAACGTGCGGACACCTGTTTTCTGCATAAAGTTGTCGGTATCGATCATGATGCCGGCATAGATGCTATCCGCCTCCACGTTCCGGATGCGGATTCCTTCGGTAAAATACTGGAGAATCTCGGCAACCATCTCGCTCGCGGATGATGCATACGGCTCAATATAGGAAAGCACCGAGTTGCGGATCGTATCGCTTCCCTGCCGGTGATGATCCAGCACGACAATCATTTTCGCCATGTACAGCAGATCCTCACACTGTGTGATGCTCGGTTTGTTCGTATCGACCACAACGAGCAGCGTGTTGTCGTCCATGATCTCTTTCGCCTCATGGTTGTTGACAAACATGTCCGCCTCATAATCCTGGTTGTCGCGGAACGTATTCATCAGCGGAATGATCGAGCTGGTCGGGTTGTCGATGACGATGTACGCTTTTTTATTCAGCGTTTTCGCCGCACGGTAGATACCGATGGCCGCACCGAACGAATCGGCATCCGGCAGGCGGTGTCCCATGACAACGACCTTCTCTTTCGTGTTCATAAATTCTTTCAGCGCGTGCGCCTTGACGCGGGCTTTGACTCTCGTATTCTTTTCCACAGCCTGCGTTTTTCCGCCGAAATACTGAATCTTCGAACCGTCCTTTAAAACGACCTGATCGCCGCCCCGGCCAAGAGCCAGGTCGATCGCGATTTTCGCATACTCGGAGTTTTTCGCAAACGATCCAGCATCTGCTCCGATACCCATACTGATTGTGACCGCCATCTCGTTTCCGATGTTGATGGTCTTGACGTCCTCGAGGATATCGAACTTTTTCTCTTTCAGTTCATTTAACGAACTCCGGCGCATGACCACGATGTATTTGTCGTTCTCATACCGCTTCACCAGTCCATCGAGATCGTTGAAATATTTGTTGATCTTTCGCTCGACCAGTGCGGTCAGAAGGGAACGGCGGACCTCCTCGACGCTCTCCAGCGCCTCGTCGTAGTTGTCCAGATACAGAAGACCGGTGACCATCGTTTCGTCCTCGAATTTCCGCATATACTCGCGGAGCTCCGTCTCATCGAACAGATACAGTGCCTGAATAAAATAGCCTTTGATATCTGTGTTGATCATCTCCGAATTCTGGATCAGCTCGTCGATGCAGACGCTTTTTACATGGGCACGGAAATTCTTTTCGCCGTAAGCCACGTTGATGTCGGTCTCCTCCTCATTTTTCGGCAGCCGCTCGACCGTCAGCTCCGGAAAAATGGTGGCGATACATTTATGATACTGTGTATCCTTCCCTGTGATTTTTGTAAACTCTTTGTTGACCCAGAGAAGTTTTCCCTGCGAATCCATAACGGCATAGGGCAGCGCCAGTTCCTGGATCAGATGCTTCTGAACCTGGCCGTATTCGGTCGCAAAGGTAATCAGCTCGTTGATCACCTGCGGACGCTGTCTGTAATAGAGAACTGCGGCTGCGATCACATAGACTGCAAAAAACAGCGTGAACCACATTCCTGCCATCACATCCACAAAATACATGCCGATATTCATCACAAGCATCAGGATGGACAAAATCAGCGGCCATCGAAGATAGCTCCGCAATTGGCCGCTCAACTTCATTTTGCTTTTCATTTCCTAACACCTTTCCAACGTTGCGTGTTGTATTTCACTCCTGTCCTTCCGATTATACCACTTTGACCTGTACTTTGGCAACAAGATACTTCTGGATACAAAAAAGGTACCCGCCCTTTTCGGGCAGATACCTCCATTTATTTACCGATTCAAAATGAACGTTCGGACAGTGCTTAGCGCAAGTCAGAATCAATCATCTACGTACGGCATAATAGCCATATGTCTTGCTCTCTTAACGGCTACTGTTACTGCTCTCTGATGTTTTGCGCAGGTTCCAGTTACACGTCTCGGCAGGATTTTACCACGCTCGGATACATATTTTTTCAGTTTAGCTGCATCCTTGTAGCTGATCTCTTCTCCACCACAGAAAACACAAACTTTTCTTCTTCTGCGGGCCGGTCTTCTGGAAGCTGGTCTTTCACTATTATTATAAGCCATGATCAATCTCTCCTTTTCTATCAATTAAATGGCAATTCTTCGTCAATGCCATCGGGAATATTCATAAAACCATCGGCGCTGCCCAGGTCAGATGTATTCGCGGACGGAGCCGGATTGTTATGCTGCGGTGCGGAGTATCCTCCGTTGTTTCCGCCTGCATTTTTGCTCTCTGCAAACTCCTGCTCTTCTACAACTACGTCTGTCGTGTAGACCTTCTGGCCTTCACGGTTGGTGTAGCTTCCGGTCTGAATGCGGCCGGTGATGGCGATCTTCGTTCCCTGACGCAGGTATTTCTCTGCAAATTCTGCCTGGCGGCCGAAAGCAACGCATCCGATAAAGTCTGCGGTTGCGGAATCGCCGTCTCTGCGGAATCTGCGGTCAACAGCCAGTGTATAACGGGCTACCGCTGTGGAGTTCTCTCCAGCAGAGTATCTGACATCGGGATCTCTGGTCAATCTTCCCATCAATATAACTTTATTCATTCGCTTACCTCTTAAGCTTCCTTTTTAACGACTAAGTATCTCAGTACGTTATCCATAATACGCATATGGCTCTCGATCTCTGCCGGAGCTGTTGCGTCTGCTTCAAACTGAATAAAGTAGTAATATGCTTCACGCATATGCTGAATTTCGTATGCAAGGCGTTTTTTGCCCCACTCTTCTACTTCGCCAACTGTTCCGCCGTAACGGGTTACATAACCTTTGGCTTTCTCAACTACAGCTGCGCGTTCCTCTTCTTCAAGTTTTGCATTCACAACCAGTGCTAATTCGTACTTGTTCATGCTTTACCTCCTTTTGGACTTTTTGGCACCCCATTTTCATTATGGGGAGCAAGGAATTATTTTTATACGTCACAATTTGTTATTTTAACATAAAAAAGGGCTTATAGCAAGCCCTTTTTCGCGTGTTTTCTTGTTTTTTTCACGATATTACGCATCTTTTTTTCGTAATCCGCGGGTGTTTTTCTCGACCAGCTTGCGTGCTACCATGATCTGGTGGCCGCAGCCGGTGCATTTGAGACGGAAATCTGCGCCGACACGCAGGATTTCCCACTCGCTGCTGCCGCACGGATGCGGCTTTTTCAGTTTTACAATATCGCCTACTTCGTAATGTTCTGCCATGTTTCTTCCGCCTTATATTTTCTAATTAAAATCTATCTTACTTTGATGCTGCCGAGCACCTGCCCGATCGGCTGCTGGATCAGAAGATCCGCGTTTTTATCCATCGGCGTTGCGCCCTTGTTGATGAGAACCAGCGCATCGCCCTCAAAATACTGGAGAAGGCCTGCCGCCGGATAAACCGCAAGTGACGTTCCGCCGACAATCAGAAGATCTGCCGCCGCAATCGAGCGGATCGCACCGTCGAGCACTTTCTCATTCAGACTCTCCTCGTAGAGTACGACATCCGGTTTGATCATGCCTCCGCATTTTTCACATCTTGGAACGCCGCTGCTCCTTCTCACCAGCTCTGTATCGCAGAATGCCCCGCATTTCATACAGTAATTGCGGTGTGTGCTTCCATGCAGTTCATACACTACTTTACTTCCCGCCGCCTGATGCAGTCCGTCAATGTTCTGCGTCACAATCGCTTTTAATTTTCCCGCCGCTTCGAGCTCTGCAAGTTTCTTATGCGCCGCGTTCGGTTCTGCGCCGACCGGAAGCATTTTGTCGCGGTAAAAAGCATAAAACTTTTCCGGGTACCGCAGGAAATAGCTGTGGCTTAAAATTGTCTCCGGCGGAACGTCATACTTCTGATGATAAAGGCCATCCACGCTCCGGAAATCCGGAATCCCGCTCTCCGTGGACACGCCCGCGCCGCCGAAGAATACGATATTTTCATGCGTATCAATCAATCTCTGCAGTTCTTCGATTTTTCTTTCCTCTTCCATCTGTCATTCCTCCTCCTGACCAATCATTACCGGTTCCGCCGCACGCCCAGAACGACGAACCGTCCAGTCGTATCGCTCGCCGCACAGGTGGACAGCACAATAATATGGCTGTGTTCATCCATCTCCGGCTGCTCCACCGGAATCTCTGACCGCGCCGCCATGGTATTCAGATACTGTACAAACGCTTCACCCCCGCCGGAATACAGCGTGTAGACATCACTGTCTGCCTCCGTATAAAAGGCAGAAAAAATCTGGTACACATCGTTTGATTCCGACGTCAGCATCCAGAAATAGACGCTGTCCCTATATTTTTCCTGCTCCTTCATCTGTTTCAATTTTCCGAACATGGAGAGATTCTTCATATTATGACCGTAAACGATTGTGTTTCCATCACTGAAATCACCCTGATTCTGGTAATCGAGGAAAATGGAACCCGCAAAGTTGCTCGTTCCCTCATACGTCGTATGAAGATACGCATCGTTGTCCGGCCCCTGTACGACCGGGTAACTGATGTCAAGAGCTTCGATATAAAGCCATCCCTTCACATCCGGGTTAATCGCTTTTAGGGATTCAAAATCGACGGCAAGCGGCGGTTCTGTCGGATACGACAGTGGTTCCGGCTCCGGTTCGGAAGGCTCCGCCGGTTTGGATTCCGCCTGCGGCTCCTCTGTTTTCTTTGGTGCCGGTGTCTCCGGTGTTTTTGTAATTTCCGTCGTATACTGCTGCAGATCCCGGTATTCATCCGTACCGGTCTTGTAATCCAGGTAAATGCCGATCAGCTTATACCCGGAAAAGCAGAAAACAGCAAGTGCCGCTAAAAATACCAGAGTCCAAAGCGGATTGCCGCGTTTTTTCTGTTTCTTTTTCTGTTTTCCCATGCGTCTCCTTTATCACTTTTTTACTGTCTGCGCTGTTTTCTGGAAGCGCTCTGAATTTGTCTCAATTATAAGCGTGCCCCTTTCTTTTGTCAACTTATGCCCCCGGAAAAGGATTGCACCCGCCCCCATCTTATGATAGACTAAAAGTCGACTGACAAGTCACTTGTGAATACAGTAACACACCACATACATGAGGAGGAATTCCATATGCGAACAATCAAAAAAGTCGCCTCGCACATCTTCATTGATGGCTTCGGCGGCATGACGCAGGGTCTTTTTGCAACCCTGATTATCGGTACAATGATTCAGCAGATCGGTCTTCTGATCGGCGGTTCGACTGGAAATGTGATCTATCTGCTTGGAAAAGCTGCCGCAGCCCTGACAAGTGCCGGTATCGGTGTCGGCGTGGCAGTGAAATATGGGGAAAGCCCGCTTGTCACGGTTTCTGCAGCCGTCGCCGCCATGGTCGGCGGTTATGCCGGCAAGATCACCGGCGGCACATTCTTTGTGGACGGAAATGCCGTTCTGGCAGGACCTGGCGAACCGCTCGGCGCTTTCATCGCAGCTTTCGCAGGCATCACCTGCGGCCATCTGGTTTCCGGCAAGACCAAGGTTGATATCATCGTGACACCGGTCATCACCATCGGAGCCGGTTCCGTTGTCGGACTGCTCGTCGGACCGCCGATCTCCCAGATGATGACAGGCCTTGGAAGCATCATCAACTGGGCAACGGAACAGCGGCCGTTCATCATGGGCATCGTTGTTTCGGTCGTCATGGGTATGGTTCTGACACTGCCGATCAGCTCCGCTGCACTCGGCATCATTCTGAATCTTTCCGGTCTTGCCGCCGGTGCCGCAACGATCGGCTGCTGCTGCAACATGGTCGGATTCGCGGTTGCAAGTTATCGGGAAAACAAATTCGGCGGCCTTGTCGCACAGGGTCTTGGAACCTCGATGCTTCAGGTGCCGAACATCATGCGTCATCCACTGATCTGGCTGCCCGTCATCTTCTCGAGTGCGATTTTAGGACCCGTCTCCACAATCCTCGCCAATATGCAGAATAATGCAACGGGAAGCGGCATGGGTTCCGCAGGTCTTGTCGGACAGATCACAACGTATCAGACGATGATCACTTACGATGATCCGAAGCTCGTCATCATCAAAATCATTCTGCTCCACTTCGTGCTTCCGGCTGTGATCACCTTGTTCTTCTCAGAGGTATTCCGCAAGGCAAACCTGATCAAATCCGGCGATATGGCTTTGAATCTGTAATCTGTATTTTTAAAAGGGAATGGAACTGCGCATCCGGCAGCTCCATTCCCTTTTTTATCCACATTTCTCTTCTGATTTTTTCTGTTTTTACACCGTTTCTTCTGCGTTTTCCGCATTTTCCACTGCCGCGGCCGATTCAGCTTCCGCTGCCGCTTCTTCTGTCCCCGTTTCTTCCCCCGGCCGCACACGGTGTGCCTCTACCATTGGCTCAATGGTCTGTGCCATCAGCAGATGGATCATGTCAAGGCTCCGCTCGCGGAACCGCGACGGCAGAAGCGGTGCGATCGCCACATCCGTCACGAGGGATTCAAGGCCCTCGATAATCAGATCCTTGCCCGGCGTCTCATTCCACTCCAGTCTGATCCGCTCGAAATCACGCTGGAAAATGATTTTGACCCTCCGTCTTGCGGCCTCTTCCAGAAATGCAAACTCAAGCTTCAGCACCAGTTCGCCGTCTTCATTCTCCGCAAACTGTCCCGTCGTTCCGAGCAGATACGATTCCTCGTTTTCCACCCATTCTACAACTTTGGACCCCGTAAGACCGATCTCAATGCGCTGTGTTTTTTCTCCCTCGGTCAGCTCGACAAAGAAACGGCCTTTTTCATAGAAGAAACCGATGCGGCGGATGCCGTCGGAAAAGTTGTTGTGGAAGACCTGCAGCGTCAGCGGAAACATGCCGACATGCGTGTCCTCCATTTTATATTCTTTTCCGTGCAGAAGCTGCGCCATATCGATCTGACGCGGTGTTCCGCTGTTCCGCGGCCCCGGTGTTCTCCGCTTCCAGCCGCCGCGCAGGATTCTTCCCGGTGTCTCTTTCGCGCCCTCCAGATCACGGCAGGTCTGCACCAGCTTCTGATATGCCATCGGGCTTTCCGCCTCGCCGGATTTCAGCTCTGCACCAAATTCCGCACCGAAATACTTCCGCACAATGTCAAGCATCTCACACGTCTGGAACAGCTCATTGCTGCCAGCATTCGTCACAATCACCACGCCGGTATCCGGATAACCGAGCACGTTCTGCCCCAGCATGCCATTGAACGCAAAGCTGCCCGGCCGCTCCTCCATCCAGACCTGGTAACCATAGCCATATTTTCCCATCTTTTCCGGCGGTGTCGCATGAACGGAGGTGGACGCTGCGACCCATTCCGCCGGGACGATCTGTTTTCCTTCGAATTTTCCGCCGTTCACGTACATCACCCCGAGCTTGGCCGCGTCCTCCGGGCACAGGAAGAGGCCCCAGCCGCCTTTCGTAATCCCTGCCGGGCAGCTCTCCCAGAAGATTTTTTTGATACCGAGCGGCTCGAACAGGCGCGGCCGCAGGTAATCCACCATCTTCATGCCGGTGCGCTCCTGTATGATTGCAGACAGCAGATACGTGTTCATACTGTTGTACTCAAACGCTTCGCCCGGCGTTCCCTTGACCGGCGCATTTAAGAAGCTGTCCACCCAGTCGTTGCCGGAAACAACGCCCATCTCGTTGAACTGTACGCCGCTCTTCATCGTCAGAAGATGCTTCACGGTCAGATTCGGGCGCAGGATCTTCTGCAGCAGACCGTTTCGTTTTTCAAAAATATCATAGACGTTCTCGTCCAGGGAAAGTTTTCCTTCACTGATCAGAAAACCAGCCGCCATGCCAGTGATGCTCTTACACATAGAATACGTCGCATGCCAGATGCCGCTGCGGTATGGGGCGAAATTGCATTCGCAGATGACATGTCCATTCCGCAGGACCAGCAGATGATGCATGTCCGTATGGCGCGCAGCGGCGAGCTCACGAAGCATCTGCGTCAGCTTTTCCGATGAGATGCCTTCGCTCTCCGGCACCACGCGCGGAAAATACGTTTCCGGAGATGCAAAATCCCCGAACGCTTCCTTCTGCGGCGCAAAGTCCGTCTTTCCCATATGTCCTGTCGTCCCACTCATAAATCCCCAGATCATTTCCATTGCGGTTAACTGTTCTTTCGCTGCCATGTACGATGCCTCCTGTCTCATGCGGTTGGATTTCCCTGTTTTTCCAGTTTTCCTCATTATATCCAGATTCCTTGAAAATCGCAATGCTTCTTCTGATAAAAAAGAACCGACATAGAAATCTGTATTTCGATTTCTGCCGGTTCTTTTCCGTGTGTGATTTTTTTATTTTACTTTAGCTTACTCATTCCAGAGTTTCATACGCTCCTGATAATTCTGTGTGATAACTTTTTCTACATCTTCCAGTCCTGCGTCATTCATTTCGGAAATCATCTTGTCGTACTCTTCCATTGCCGCATCGTGGCTGTCTGCATTCACAATCTTCGGATATTCCTGATCGTAGATATCCTGGATTTTCTGCCATTTCAAGCCATCCGGAGTGCTTCCTGCCGGGGCAAGGCCTGTAAACTCTGCGGTATCCCATCTGTCGTTCTCACCAAAGTGATTCATAGCCACCTGCCGGGTCTCTTTTACTTTATACTGTGATACATCGTATGGAGTTCCGTCTGTACCATTTCCGTTCTTTACAAACCAAGTCCATTTGCGGACGCCGGTATCCAGTTTTGTTTTGTCAAAATCCGTCTGGAATCCTTCAATCAGATCATCGTTCGGAACGTGTTTTCCATCTTCCATATTCCAGTTGGTTCCCTCAATACCCCACATCAGAAGATACTGTCCTTCTTCGCTTGCAAGGTAGTTGATCATCTTCATGGCTGCTTCCGGATTTTTACAATTCTTGGTGATCGCGATTGCATCCCAGCCAAGTGTACTTCTTCCGCAGTAAGTAGTTTCATCTGCACTGATTCCGTTTCCAAGGATTTTATAGGAATAGAATTTTGCATCTTCTCCTACAGAAGAAGCAAGTGCTGTATTTGCTGCATCGGTATCCCAGTAGGAAGCAAAGGTACTGAATACGTTACCTGCAGACAGTTTCTGCGTCCACTGATTTTTCTTGTTGACAACCCACTCTTTGTCCAGAAGGCCTTCGGTATACAGTTCATTGGCAAAGGACATCATCTCTTTGAAGTTTGGTGCTTTGGCAACATGTTCCAGATTGTCCCCATCCTGATAATATGTTTTCAGACCATACATTCCTTTTAATGTTCCATCGTAGTTTTTGGATTCTGCATCAAAGGTAATGGCAATACTCTCTTTTCCGTCAATGGTCGGATGAAGTTCTTTGAATTTCTTGCAAATGTCAATATACTCTTCCTGTGTAAATGGCTCATCGCTGTCTGCGCGGTCTTTTCCAACGATTTCGCACAGATAATCATAGCGCATCAGAACACCGGCTACCGGATCCGGATCTTCTCCGTACCAGTTATTCAGATAGTAATTCTTTCCATCGGTATAACGACTCTTGTTTAAGGTTTCCCCGTACATCTCTTTTACATCCGGACCGTACTCATCGATCAGATCATTCAACGGAAGCAGTGCGCCTGCCTCAATGTAACGGTTTACAATATCATTTCCACGATCCATCAGGACGATATCCGGGTAATTCTGACCGGTCAGCATCAGGTTCAATTTTTCCAGCGGATCTCCGGTTGGATTTTCTACCTGAATTTTGACACCTGTTTTTTCCTCAATTGCTTTTGCAACTGGATCATCAAAGGTATTGCTTCCGGAGTTTTTGTCAAAGATAGAAATCGTAACTCCGTCTGTTGATACCTCGCCCGATGCAGATGATGCACTGCCGGATGCAGTACTTGATGATGTACTGCCATTTGATCCGCATCCTGCAAGCATTCCCGCTGCCATCAGGACACTCATCGCCATTGCGATACTTTTTTTGAACTTCATTTTCTTTTCCTCCTTCTATCATCAGCTCTTTACAGATCCGAGCATGATTCCTTTAACAAAATATTTCTGAATAAACGGATAAACCATGATAATCGGAATGGTCGCAATCATCGTAGCAGCCATTCGAATGCTGTCCGGCGTAATGGTCTGTGACGCCTGATTTGCCGCCTGGTTCGCTGATGAAGTCTGATACTGATTCAGAATTTCAACCAAAATGGACTGCATTGTTTTTAAAGACTGTGCATTCGTAAACAAATATGCATCGAACCAAGAATTCCAATGGGTAATTGCAACAAACAGTGCAATGGTCATAATAATCGGCTTGGACAATGGAATTACCATTTTAAAGAAAACTGTCAGATCGTTTGCTCCGTCAATTTTCGCCGATTCAAAAATCTCTGCCGGCATTCCCTCTATATAATTCTTTACCAGAATCATATTATAAACACTTACCAGGTTCGGGAAAATAAATACAATGAAATTATTCAGCATTCCAAGGCTCTTTAATACCATATAATACGGAACCATTCCGCCGCCAAAATACATGGTGAAGATAAAGAACAGGTTCAGCTGTTTCCGGAACAGCAGCTCTTTTCTGGAAAGCACATAGGCAAGTGCTGTCGTGACAAGGACCGCCAGCGGTGTACCAATTGCAGTACGAAGTACAGTGATCAGAATGCCATGCAAAAATGTGGCACGTCCCAGAATATCTTTATAACTTGCCAGACTCAGTTTTCTCGGCAGAAAGTAGAGCCCGCCGCGCAGTGCATCGGTTGCATCGTTAATGGATACCACAAAAATGTTCCAGAACGGATACACACAGATCACAGTAACTAACACCAGAAAAACCACTTTGAAAATATCAAGAAACCAGTCACTGGCACAACGTTTTCTTTTGATTTTAATTGCTTTTTCTCTCATTTTCCTTCCTCCTAAAACAGTGCCGTATTATCATCACTGAATTTCTTCGAAAGTGCATTTGCACTGATGACCAGAATGAAGGAGACTGCGGATTTAAAGAATCCTACTGCAGTACCGTAAGAATACATTCCGTTTTTCAGACCATAGCGGTATGCATACGTATCAAGTACATCAGAATAATTTAAAATAGCATCATTAGACATCAACAGCTGCTGCTCATATCCTGTATTCAGAACACCTCCGATTGCCAGAATCAGAAGAATCATAATGGTCGGCTTTAATGCCGGAAGTGTGATATGCAGAATCTTCTGCATTCTCGTCGCACCATCCACATCCGCTGCTTCATACATATCCTGGCTGATGCCGGAGATTGCCGCCATATAGATAATCGCATTGTATCCAAGTACCTTCCACGCATTTGCGATCGCGATGATCCACCAGAAATATGGTCCTTTCTGGAAAAACAGAATCGACTCATCGGTTAATCCGAGGAATTTTAACAGATTGTTGATGACGCCGTCTGAAGAAAGGAATGTAAGGAAAATGTTTGCCGCAATAACCCAGGAAATAAAATAGGGAATATAAGATGCGGTCTGTACAAATTTCTTTGCCTTCTGGTTTCGAACTTCATTCAGGCAAAGCGCCAGAATGATTGGCAGCGGGAATGAGAATAACAGTGTCAGTAAGCTGGTTGCCAGTGTGTTTCTCATGATTTTTGTGAAATCTGTGGAAAAGAAATACTTGAACCAGTCAAGACCGACAAACTGCGAATTCACCATATCCGCAAAATAGCCGCTACCCTGCGGCGTGTAGTTGATGAAGGACATATACAGTCCTGTCATTGGTGCATAGCAGATCAGAATGACCCATACCAACGATGGAAGCAGCAGTAAAAACAGATATTTCTGTTTCCAGAACCGTTCCGCGAGGCTTTTTTTGTGCTTTGCATGCACGTTTTCTTTTTTCATGCCTTCTCCTTCTTTCTTCTTTTTGTTCATCTTGTACACTCTTGCTGTCTATGTTTCCATTCTAATGGATAGTCTGTCCTGCAACAATCTCACTTTTTTATGATTTCTATCTCGATTTAACGGAGTTTTATAATTCTCTTTTTTATTCTGTTGTTTTCTTACGATTTCTGTCAATATCTAACGAAACAGAAACCGGCTGACGGGCAAAATCACCTTTATCAGCCGGTTTCTGTTTCCTCTTCTATGCAAACAATACGAAGTTATTTCTGCTTTGTTTGATTTTTTATTCGTTTACTGGAATTCTGACAGAAACTGTCGTTCCATATCCTTCCTGGCTTTCTATTCGGACACCATAATCCTCTCCATAAGCCAGACGAACCCTGTTTGCAACATTTCTCAGTCCATATCCTTCCTCTAAGCGCCGCAGAGAACTTCGCAGTTTAATCAGTTTTTCCGCCTCGATTCCACATCCATCATCTGTCACCTGGAATACCACATCCCTTTCTTCTTTTTGAATTCTGACCGCAATGTGGAGAACTTCTTCCTCTTTTCTCGCATGGTGAATGGCATTTTCAACCAGCGGCTGCAGAAGAAGTTTAATGGTTCGATATGTCAGTACTTCTCTTGCAATCTCATACTCCACCTGTACGCTGTCCCGAAAACGCATCTGCTGGATTTTCAGATAGCTCTGCAGCAGTTCCACTTCTTCCTGGATGGAAAGCACCTGTTTTCCCTTATTCAGGGAAATCCGGTAGAAGCTGGACAAATTTTTGACCGCCTGCATCGTCTGTTTTCCACCTTCCCGCATCGCCAGTGCTGAAATAACCGCAAGTGCATTGTAAAGAAAGTGCGGATTGATCTGTTCCTGCAGCAGATTCAGTTCGCTCGTCTGAATCCGGATTTTCTTTTCGTAATTTTCCCGAATTAGCTCCTGAATCTGATCACTGAGCTGATTAAACGCCAGCCCGATCTGTCCGATCTCATCTTCTCCCATATTTTCCAGACGGTAATCAAATTCTCCCTGTCCCATCCGTTTTGCTGCATACACCACTTTCTGCACCCGCATGGAAATCCATCTTGTGTAACAGATAATGCAGAGAAATACCATAGCCGCGCTGCAGAGGATCAGGAACAGCATCCTTCTTGAAACAGCTTTTGCGTCTTTTAAAACCGTCTCCTTATCCGAAATCACAAGAATTTTTGTTCCGAAAACTCCGCTCTGGATATTTCCGATTTTTGAAATGCCGTCACGCTCAAACTCAATCTGCGCTTTCTGCTCCAGATCCTCTTCCGGCATTCTGGTCCGGATCGGAAGGCCTGCCATTTCCGGTTCGGAAGCAGCCAGAATATATCCTTTTTGATCCACCAGATAAATTTCATCGGTGGAATTTATTGTTTCGAGGAGGGGCTGTATCTGCTGATTTTCAATCTGTAACGACAGTACGCCCTTCATCCCGCCCTGTGGATAAAAATTCATCAGACGATTCATATGAAATGCTTTTCCGTCTCCAGATGTCCCACAGAATACCGTTTCCCCTATCGCATCAAATGTCAGCACACATTCCCTCCGATCTAGATCCTGCATGGAATAAAAATAATAATTATCCTGCGGAAGCGTTTCATTGTTGCTGTAAAAACAGATTTTGTAAATTCCTGCATTCATCAGACAGATTTCGCTGAGCTTCTTATCAATATAGTAAAACATATCTTCATAAGAATCGTTGCTGTAATCCTGAAACAAATATCCGCTCAGCATCTGATCCACATACAGCACATCCAGAATTGTTTCGTAAGGCTCGACCATCGTAGAAAAATTTTTTTCAATTCGTTCTGCTTCCTGTTCTGCACTCTGATATGCTTCAGTAAGAAGCACATTCCTTGTTTTTCCATAACTGTACCAGGTAACACACAGCATTGGAATCAGTGCCAGTACCAGATAGCCGATCACCAGTTTAAACTGAAAACTCCGATTTTTATACCATTTTACGATATTCATTTGGTGTCACTCCAAATCTTTTCTGAAAAACAACGCCAAAGTAAGAAACATTTTCATATCCAACCGCCAGACTCACTTCCCGTACTTTATTTTTCTTATTCTTTAACAGTTCCGCCGCCCTCTGCAGACGCATTTCCGTATTGTATTCCAAAATCGTTTTTCCTGTTGCCTCTTTAAACAGGCTCCTCAGATAATTCGGAGACAAACCAACCTCCGCGGCCAGCTTCTCGATATCTGCGCTTTCCGAGCAGTGCTCCTGAAGATATGTTTTTACCTGATAAACGGCATAGTAATTTGGATTTTGATTCTGTTCTTCAAAAAATGCCAACATCCGTTCCAGATACTGCTTCATCTTTTCCCGCATCTGATAACTGTTGTTTGCTTCAAAAATTTCATTTTCTCTCAAAATTTTTTCTGCTTCCATCCAGTTTTCCAGCAGTTCATCGCTCAAAACAAGACGGTTCCATAGATACATATAGAGATTGTAAACTTCTCCCGCAAATGTTTTCGGCGCAAGCCCCTTTAGCTGTTGAAAATAATCTTTCATGGTCTGCAGCGTTTCCTGCTTTTTCCCGTTGCTGACCAGACGACAGATTTCTTCTCTCCGCTCCTTCTGTTCCCGGAAATGATATGCTTTTTCCTCTTCCGTTTCTTTTTCATCTGCACAGAAAAGTTCCGGTGGATCCATATGAAATGCCAGAACACAACAGTTCCGAAGTTTTTCCGCCTTTTCGTACAGGCAGTCAGCTGTCCATGCTCCACTGCACCATCCAACGGCTCTCGGTGCGTCTTCTTTCAAATCATTCCAGATCTGAAATGCCGTATCTTTCACCGACAGATACCCCGCCAGCAGCAGCATACTGATCCGTTCCGTTTTGCTGATGTAACGGATGCCCTTGTATTTTTCCTGAATTTGGCTACAGATGTTTTCTTCCGTTTTTCCATAAACCGCTATGATTCCAAACCTGCACTCTTCCAGTTCTTCTCCAAATACACCACGGAAATTTTTCCGTAAAAGCTCTGTTTCCTGTTTTTCCCGCAAAGCCATTTCCAGCAACTGCTTCGCCGCCGTTTTCCGCGACCAGTCTGCTATCTCTCTTTTCTCCAGTTCACTTCTCACTTTTTTCAGACATGCTTCTACTTCTTCAATCGTAAATGGCTTTAAAAGGTAATCCACGGCATTCACCTGAAAAGCGGAATGGATATAGGAAAAATCATCATATCCTGTCAGAAAAACAATTTTGCATGGATATCCCCGGCGTACGATCGTCTCTGCCAGTTCAATTCCACTCATTCCTGGCATCTGAATATCCGTAATCACAATATCTGCCATATTTTCTTCCAGGCACTCCAGTGCCCTTCTGCCATTGCGCGCGGTAAATACTCTGGAAATCCCGTTCTTTTTCCAGTCAATATAATCCCGCAATGTCTCCAGTTCAATTTCTTCATCTTCTACAAGAAGAACGCGATACATTTTCTCCCTCCTGTTTCCAGTTGCTCCTGCAGTTTTCTTCTCCTGCTGCTTTTCATTTCTGTCTTTTTACTGCAGAAGTTCAATCATATACGCCTCAT
Source organism: Blautia sp. AF14-40 (assembly GCF_003479665.1). Lineage (NCBI taxonomy): Bacteria > Bacillati > Bacillota > Clostridia > Lachnospirales > Lachnospiraceae > Blautia > Blautia sp. AF14-40. The sequence goes on along the minus strand of NZ_QUHK01000024.1, from coordinate 7,866 downwards.
ACGGCTGTAACTTCCACACTTCTTTTGTGAGGCTTTCTGTATCATTATGAATCAGAACCGTTCCTTTTGTCAAATCATATCGGGCTTTCATCTCTGCCGCGGTATCCCGGAAATTGCAGAGCACAATCAGCTTTTTCTCTCCCAGATTTCTCTCATAAGCAAAAATATCCGGATTTTCTTCCTCAATCAGACGGAAATCCCCATAAACAAGAGTGTCATTTTTCCTACGCAGCGCAATTAGTTTTTGATAGAAATAGAAGAGGGAATCCGGATTTTTTCTGCTGTTTTCCACATTGATCTCCTCGTAATTCTGATTTTCCGCCATCCACGGTGTTCCCGCTGTAAATCCGGCGTGTTTTTCCGCATTCCACTGCATTGGCGTCCGCGCATGGTCCCGGCTGTTCCGTGCAAGATAGGTACGAATTTTTTCTTCCTCCCAGCCTTCTTTTTTACGGTCTTCGGCAAAATTTACAGACTCGATATCCTGATAGTCCTCGATCCGAAGCCCTGACACATTTGTCATACCGATTTCTTCCCCCTGGTAAATATAAGGAGTTCCTTTCATCCCATGGAGAAGGACAGCCAACATTTTTGCTGATTTTTCCCGATACGGTTCCCTGTCATTTCCAAAGCGCGATACGACACGCGGAAAATCATGGTTTCCCCAGAACAGGCTGTTCCATCCTTTTTCTTCCAGTCCCGTCTGCCATTTTTCAAAGAGCTGCTTCAGTTGCGGCAGCGTATACGGTTTCGGATCCCAGTTTCCACTTCGGATGCCGTCGATTCCCATCAGTTCAAACTGAAAAATCATACTGAGCTCCTGGCTTTCCGGATCAGAATACTGCTGTGCCATTTCTACCGTAGCACCTCCGGTTTCCCCCACTGTCAGGATCTGTTCTGATTTTCCATACGTATTCTGATTCATTTCCATTAAGTATGTATGAATCTGCTCCGAATGAGTATCATTTCCTCCATGTCCATCTTTTACAATATTGTCAATTGCATCCAGCCGGAAACCACGGATCCCTTTATCCATCCAGAACTGGATCATCCGGTACAGCTCTTTCCGAAGCGACGGATTTTTCCAGTTCAGATCCGGCTGCATTACACTGAAACTGTGATAATAATATTCCTGAACCTCCGGCACCCATTCCCAGGTGCTTCCTCCAAAGAATGCTCCGCCGCCTTCTGGCGGCTGCTCCTTCGTTCCTTCCTTCCAGATGTAAAAATCATGGTATTTACTGTTTCGATCCTTTCTGGCTTCCAGGAACCATGGGTGCAGATGGGAACTATGATTTAAAACAAGATCCATCATGACCACAATTTCCCGCTTTTCACAGGCTGCGATCAGTTCTTCCAGCTCTTCCATTGTGCCCGCTTCTTCCATTACTTTATAATAGTCACTGACATCATATCCATTGTCGTAATTAGGAGAATCGTTAAAAGGCGAAAGCCAGATGGCTCCAACACCAAGCTCCTGCAGATAGTCCAGCTTCTGCAGAATCCCTCCAAAATCGCCGATGCCGTCTCCGTTGCTGTCACAGAAGCTTCTGGTGTAAATCTGATATACGGTTAAGCTATGCCACCACTCTCTTTTCATTTTCTGTCCTCTCTTTCTTTTTTCCTATAAGAGCAGTATAATGATATTATCTTATATTTTCTAACCTGATTTTCGTATTTAATGAAAGGATTTTGACTTTTATGAAAAAAGAACGTTCAAAAGAGCTCTTTTCTCCTGAATCTTGTTCCCCTGTTCTTTCTGGCGGAATCCGGGATTTTACCGTGCATGGAACCGAACCTGTTCCGCTCCATATCTATCATCAGGATTATGCGCATGGCGGGCTCTCTGTTCCTTTTCACTGGCATAAAGAATTAGAATGGATCTGGGTTGAAAAAGGTACTCTCACTCTGACACTGAAAACTGAAACCCGGACAATTTCCGAAGGTACTTTTCTTTTCATCAACAGTCACGAACTGCATCAGCTCTGCAGCATTGGAACTACCCCTTCGATTCACCATGCCCTTGTATTTCTTCCAGAAATTCTCTCATGTGCCTATCTGGATTCCTGTGAAGCAGACTGGATTCGTCCGCTGCTCTCTCATCAACTGCTTCTTCCGGCTTTTCCATTGGAAGAGCTTTCTGCTGCTGAAGCCTCCTCTCAGACACAGAAAACATTTGTACTGACATTATCTGAGCTTTTCCAGGAAATCCTGTATGCATACGATACCAAACCCATCGGCTGGTTTCTTCTGATCAAAAGTGACATGTATCGGATTCTTGCACTTCTGGCGCAATACCAGCTTTTTCTTCATCCGGAACCCCTCTGCACTCGTAAAAAAGAAAGATCTGATCAGTGTAAAAAACTCTTACGTTATATTCAGGATAACTATGATTCCAAAATCCGTCTTTCAGATCTTGCTGCTATACTCAATATGAATCCACAATATTTTTGTCGTTTCTTCAAAACGCACTTTCACACAACGCCTATTTCCTATATCAACCAGTACCGCGTAACCCAAGCCGCAGATCTTCTTACCGGCAGCTCGCTTTCTATCTTGGAAATTGCTCTGCATACCGGATTTGAAAGCCCCAGCTATTTTGCCAGCATTTTCCGCCGGACTTTTGGTATGTCACCGGAAGAATATCGAAAAGCCATGCCCTGACCCGGCAAATTTTTTCCTTCTGAATGCACGACAACACAAATCTCAAAAATTTTTGATTTTTTTTCAAAAAACACTTGCCAAACTCGTTTTCTTATGATAATATACTACTTGTCGCTGAGCAAAAATCACGGCAGACAAATCAAAAACTTCGGCTCCGTGGTCAAGCGGTTAAGACATCGCCCTTTCACGGCGGTAACACGGGTTCGATTCCCGTCGGAGTCATATGGCGTCGTAGCCAAGTGGTAAGGCAATGGTCTGCAACACCAGTATCCACCGGTTCAAATCCGGTCGACGCCTCTTCTTTCCCGGAAACAGATAGTTTCTGGGATTTTTCTTTTTCAAAATTATTTCAAAAAAGCTACCGGTTCTGTTTGCTTCGGCAGCTTTTTTGAAAATATCATTCTTTTTTAATTTTCTTTTTCTTTCACATAGTCTTCGTACACATACGCCGTTTTTCCCTCATACGAAATCTTGTACCATCCGTTCTCTTTTCCGAGCATTTCCACTTCTTCCCCTGTCGTCAGAGCTCCGATAACCTGGCTTGTGCTGACGTTGGGTTCTGTACGTACATTGACCGGTGAGATACAGGTGACGGTTTTCTTACCCTTCTGCTTTTTCACGCCATCCGAATTATTTTCTGCTTCCAGCGCTCTTTTCTGCTCCTGGCAGGCCGTCTGAAATGTTTCTGTCAGCAGCTCATTGTCCGGGAACTGCAGAGACTCCAGTATTTCCGGCACGATTTGCTGTGTATCGTTGCTGCCGTTTCCTTTTTTCCATATAATCTGATACCCTTCATTCTCCGTTTTCACTCCGCAGAAAAATGCGGTCGGAATCTGCAGGGAATTTTTTACCTGGAAACGATAAAAGGAACTCTCTTTACTTTTTCCTTCGTTAACTGTTTTCGCTACAAAATCACTGATGCTGTTTTCCCCGGTTATTTCATTTTGATCGATTAATTTTTCAGCACTCTCTTCGTCCTCCGGGAAATCCATAAGTATCACTTTTGCCATTCCTTCCCGATACGATATCTCAAGACTTTCCCCATCTTCCGATATGAAACTGCATTGAATTTTTTCATCTCTCATTACATTCCAGCCTTCTGGAAGTGTGATTATAATATTCTGGTATGTAGAAAGAAACTCTTTTTCACCATCTTCTGACTCATCCTGGACACTGGATGCTCTTTCGGAGACAACCGATGGATTCTCCTTTTCCACCTGCTGATTTCCACATCCCATTACCACAATAGTTGTCATCAGAAGAACAGCTAAACAGTTTTTTTTGTTTCTCATGTACAATTTCCTTTCTTGACAGTTCCCTCTTTATTTTCTGTCAGAAAATTTCTTTTGCTTATTGTATCATAACTATTTTTGCACTGTAAAGAGTACGTTCCTTCCCTCCTGCTTTGATTTTCTTTATGCAAAAAAATCTCCAACCAGATTGAGGTTCCCTTCCTCTCAAATCCAGTTGAAGATTTTTCTTATCTTTTTTATTTTACTTCTGTAAATTCGACCCGGATACTCTCATACTCTCCCAGCACCTGCTGCAGCGTCAGTCCCGCACGGTTCCAAGTACGGCCGGAGCGGATTTCTCCATCCAGACTGCAGCGGTACAGCTTATCCTCTGCAAGACCGCACACTTTCGTGTGAACCGGAAGCGGATTTCCTTCTGCATCCGTCTTTACCAGTGTAAGCAGTGCGCGGCTCTGATCTTTTGCCACGAACTCCCATGCCATGAAATCCTGCTTTTTCAGCCCGGTCAGACGGTAATACAGGCCTTCGTGCGTCAGATCGTAATATGTATGCATTGCAGCAACCTGCTCTTTTACCATCTCTTTCTCTTCATCCGAAATCTTGTTCAGGTCCATCTCATAGCCGAAGCTTCCTGCAAGAGCTACATCACCTCTTGTCTTGAATGGAGTTACGCGGCCGGTCTGATGGTTCGGGCATACCGAAACGTGGGATCCAACCGTGCTGATAGGATAGAAGAAGGAACTTCCATACTGAATCGACAGACGGTTGATCGCGTCCGTGTTATCACTGCACCAGATCTGCGGGGAATAATACATCATACCGGCATCAAATCTTCCGCCGCCTCCGCTGCATCCCTCAAGCAGCAGATCCGGGCACGCGGCAAGGAAACGCTCGAGCAGATCATAAACACCGAGCACATAGCGGTGATACAGCTCTCCGTTTCGGCTCTGTGCTGCCACATGGCTGTAAACATCGCAGACACTGCGGTTCATATCCCATTTGACATAATCAATTTCTGCATCGTGGACGATGGTCGTCAAACGCTCCAGCAGATACTCCCGCACATCGTCACGCGTCATATCCAGTACAAGCTGATTTCTTCCATGGTTTGGCACACGTCCCGGAACTGCAAATGCCCAGTCCGGATGTGCACGGTAGAGATCACTGTCCTCGGAAATCATCTCCGGCTCGAACCAGAGACCGAATTTCATGCCCATCTTGTGGATTTTTTCTGCAAGCTGTGCCATGGAACCGTTCATCTTCTTCTCGTTGACAAACCAGTCGCCAAGGCCGCTGTTGTCATCATCTCGTTTTCCGAACCAGCCATCATCAAGCACCAGCATTTCGATGCCGAGTTTCTGCGCCTGCTCTGCGATTTTCAGAATTTTCTCTTCATTGAAATCAAAATACGTTGCCTCCCAGTTGTTGATCAGGATCGGACGTTCGGCATGTTTATACGCACCGCGGCAGATATGCTCGCGGATGATCTCATGATACTGCTGTGACAGTTTGGTAAGGCCGCTTCCGGAGTAGCTCAGGATCACCTGCGGGGTATCGAACACTTTTCCTTTTTCCAGGTGGAAACAGAAGTTTGCCGGGTGAATACCCATCTGGAAACGGGTCTGGTTTTTCTGATCCTTCTGTGCCGCTGCAACAAAGTTTCCGCTGTAAACAAGGCATGCGCCGATGCAGGAACCGTGTGTCTCGTCAGCCCCCTCCTCGCAGAGGATTACGGCCGAATTGTAATGATGGCTCGACGTGCCGCGGATGCTGCCGATCTCGACTTTTGCGCGCTGCACCGGAATCCGCTCTGCCGTACGCTCCATCGCATGACGGCCGGAGAAATAGATCATCTCATAATTTTCATACATCAGATCCATGCTGAAAGACAGCATTTTTTCCAGCTCGATTGCCGTCTCTCCGTGGTTTTCCAGTCTTGCCGCTCTCGTAATCACGTTTTCGTTTTCAAATACTCCGTAGAACAATTTCAGTACAACACCGGAAGCTTTCTCTTTCATCGTGATGACAAGCGTTTCTCCTTTTTCTTCCTCTGTATCGTACAGTGCCGGCATACCCGGAACCGCATAGGAATGATCGAGGATTTCATAAGAATCGAAACGGAAATCTGCCGCACAGCTTCCATCCACCTGACGAATCCGAACCATATCATCACGGTAATCGCCGACTCCGCTCGAAGGTACTTCCTGCGGCAGTGTATCCAGAGAATACGTGCGATCGCTTCCGGCTTCCTCCGGATTTCCTGCAAATCCCATATCCGTACAGAAAATCAGACCGGAAAGATTTTCCTCACCGATTTTTTCTCCATAGTAGAGATGCAGAAGCACATTTTTGTCATCTGCGAACATCTGGTAACTGCTGTCTTTTGTCTGGAGGGTAAATAACCGTCCATTTTCACTTACTTTGATTGCCATGGTTTTTTCTCCTTTATCTTATCGCATTTTTTCGGGCTGCTCACACCAAAATCACTTTCTTACATACCCGAACAACAAGTGTTCCGGTGCTGCGTGAACCGTAACGGCTGCTACTCCGGGCTTTTGATCTCCTACAGCTGCTTGCAGTATCCTGCAAAACACGATATAATTTTACTGATATTTCGGAATCTCATCCTTTTGTGACATTCCGGCTTTTCTGATGATTCATTTTGTGAGGTATACTTATGGAAACTTCCTGGACACTTCCTGTCCCAAAGCATAAATTTTCGGATCTTTATCTCTGCTTCTGCGGCTACGAAGCCTGCCAGCCGTTCCACAGCTACGGCCCTGCTGTACGCCCCAATTACGTGATCCACTATATTATTTCCGGGAAAGGCACTTTTACCATCGGAAACCGCACTTACCGCCTAACCGCCGGACAGGGCTTTTTCCTGATGCCAAATGTCCGCACCTACTATGAAGCCGATGCGGATGATCCCTGGACCTATCTCTGGATCGGTTTTGACGGCGAAAAAGCTGCCTCTTATGTACAGGAACTCGGTCTTTCCGAGGAGCACCCTGTCTACCAGTGCAGTTTTTCCGGTGAACTGCAGTCCCTCCTGTTTCAGATGCAGAAGCACAATACCTATGACACCTCTGACCAGTATCTTCTGGAAGGCTGTCTGTACCAGTTTTTCTCAATTCTTTCCCGCGAAATCACGCTTGCCGATCCTTCTGCACGGGAGATCGGCAATCTTTACGTGGAAAAAGCCGTTGAGTTTATCCGAAATAATTATTCCAATGAAATTCTTGTCTCGGATATTGCCAGATATGTATGCATCAACCGGAGTTACCTTTATACCCTGTTTCAGAAATATCTCCATACCTCACCGCAGGACTATCTTTCTTCCTGCCGGATCACGCGTGCGCTTGAGCTTTTATCATATACGGATCTCCCCATCGAAACGGTCGCTTTTTCCTGTGGTTACCGGAATGCCGAAGTTTTTACCAAAGCCTTCCGCCAGAAGCAGGGCATGACGCCAAGCGCCTATCGGAAAAAGTTCCGCCTTGACACGACTCCTGACTCTGCACATGTTCCGTGATCTGTCTGATTTTATTATAACGAAATCTTTCTTCCATGAACAGGAAGAAATGTTATGGAAAACCGTCAAAATGTTAGATGGCGTTTCTTAATGGCTACAGACATCAAAAAAGCGATACAGTTATGATTTCTCATTTCTGTATCGCTTCTTCATCTTAGCTCCCCGAGTTGGGCTCGAACCAACAACCCTTCGGTTAACAGCCGAATGCTCTACCATTGAGCTATCGAGGAATACCTCAGGAATCTTTTCCTGACAATCGTTACTATAACACAATCTTTTTCGAAAAACAAGTATTTTGCGGAAAATAATTACAAAAAGCCACCGGATCTCTCCGATGGCCTTTCTGATATACCTTCAAAACCGCACATACTTTACATCTATCATTCCATTTCTGTGAACACAACCAATTAGGTC
>NZ_QUHK01000023.1:0-46150 GCF_003479665.1 Blautia sp. AF14-40 | reverse complement strand
GATAAGTTTGTGCAAAATTCGATATTTGCTCATTTATAGCTTTTTGGTCTTTTTATCATAATTAATTCCAACCAGTAGAATATCTCCAATATACGGTTCCAATGATGCAATGTACTTTTTCTCTTTGATCTGATCCGTCTCCACCCACAGATGGGCTATGAGCTCCTCAGCAAATGGGATTCCACAAGACCATACGCCGAGGCGGCGCTCTACCACCATCTCTGGTACGACGAAAAAGGCGGCTATCCGCGCGAGTATACCCATAAAGGCAACGACAACGCCATTCTCTACCAGATCCTCACCTGCGCCGATTGTCTCGGTGCGGCAACCGATTCCGTCGGGCGGCTGATCACCGTGGAACGCGAACAGTTATACCGCGAAGTCTTCGGTAAAAACGTGGAGCTGGTTCTATAACTTTGGTTTCTGTTTATGGCGTTAATTCGTATATCCGTATATTGTAGTTCTTTTCAAGCTTCTGTCCGTCTCGCGTGGACACATTGTAGAATGCACAAATTTCATTCAGCCCACATGTTCATTTCGTTAATTTATTAATGAACGTATTTTTTCAGCTTTATGTTTTATGTTAATTTGTGTTCCTTTATCGTTCATCGTTTTGTGAACATCAAGTTGACATCATTAAAAGAAAATAGTTTACATTTTGGGAAAAATATACTAAAATAACAGAAACGGTCAAATCTCCGCCGAAAAAAAACGGCGGAGATTTTTCTGGAAAGAAGGGCGAAAAACGTGTTTGAAAGACGATCGAAAAATTTCGAAGAAAATGCGTAGAAAATCCGCCCGAAAAGGTGAAAAACCAAGCATAAATCACAGGGAGGAACTCATACTATGAAAGAAATCATCCAGGGCTTCTACCAGAAGAAACATTTCTGGACCCGCCTGATTCTGGTCATCGCTGCCGTCATCCTGATGGGCTTTGCGCTCTCATGGCTGCTTCTCGTCGATCTCGGCACCGATCCGTGTACCTTGTTAAACCAGACCATCTCCACCCGCCTCGGCATCAGCATCGGAAACTGGCAGGCGCTCTTCAATACCGTCCTGCTCATCTTCGTTATCATTTTCGGCGGCAGAAACTTAGGCTTCGGAACCTTCGCAAACATGTTTCTCGTGGGATATTCCATCGACTTTTTCTCCTGGATCTGGGCGAAAGTCCTTCCGGCAGACCTCTTCACCTCGATGGGTGTGCGAATCGCCGTGCTGATCCCGGCGCTGATCCTGTTTATCCTTGCCGCATCCTTCTATATGGATGTTGATATGGGAACTGCACCATACGACGCAGTATCCTTCATTATCTCCACCCACCTGCCGAACGTTTCGTTCCGTGTGATCCGCATCGTCTACGACTTCGTTGTCACCGCGATCGCCGTTCTGCTCGGCGGAAAACTCGGCATTGTCACCGTGCTGATGGTTATTACCCTCGGTCCGGTCATTGAATGGCTGGGAAATATCATGAAACAGCATCTGAATATTTTTGATGACTGAAATCATTGCTTTTCCGCGCTTTCTATACTACAATAGAACCACCAGATGATCTTTTTTCTAAAAGAAAAGCCTGCCTCCGGGACTCACATCTCTGTGGCAGGCTTTTCTTCCCTGAAAATAGCCGAAAAAAGACTCAAAAAGCAGAAAATCATTTATATTAAGGAGGTTTTTCCTATGAGCAACACCCCAAACCCTGTTTACGAAAAACTGATGAAATGCTACGAGAGCTTCCGCTCCCAGATCGATTTCCAGCCGGAAGTCGCACTGATTCTCGGTTCCGGCCTCGGTGATTTTGCGAATGATATCCGCGTTACCGCAACCCTCGATTACCATGATATCGAAGGCTTCCCGGTTTCCACTGTTCCGGGCCACGCGGGCCGTTTTATCTTCGGCTACGTCGGCGATGTGCCGGTTGTCTGCATGCAGGGCCGCGTTCATTATTATGAAGGCTATCCGATGACCGACGTCGTTCTCCCGACCCGCCTCATGAAGCTGATGGGCGCAAAAGCACTGTTCTTAACCAACGCCGCCGGCGGCATCAAACAGGGCACAAAGCCAGGCTCTCTGATGCTGTTAAACGGCCAGATCGCCTGCTTCGTTCCATCTCCGCTTATCGGACCGAACATCGACGAGCTCGGCACCCGTTTCCCGGATATGAGCCAGATCTACGACCTTGAATTCCAGAAAATCGCACGGAAAGCCGCAGCCAGCCTTGATATCGACCTGATGGAAGGCGTTTATCTGCAGCTCACCGGCCCGCAGTACGAGTCCCCGCAGGAAATCACCATGTGCCGCACCCTCGGCGCAGACGCGGTCGGCATGAGCACCGCCTGCGAAGCCATCGTTGCACGCCATATGGGCATGCGCGTTATCGGTATTTCCTGCATTACCAATCTTGCCGCCGGCATCTCCCCGCAGCCTCTGTGCCATGCGGAAGTTCAGGAGGCAGCTGACATGGTTGCACCGCAGTTCAAAAAACTCGTTGCCGCAACGATTCAGGGCATCGCAAAGACACTGTAAACACACAGCGGCCGGGGTCTGTTAAAAAAAACAGGCCCCGGCCGCTGAAAACAGCACGTAAAATAAAGGAGAGATCTTTTTTGAATACACGTTTTTACAACGCCAAAATTCTCGTACTCGACGCTGAAAACCATTTTTCCATCGCCGAAGACGAACTTCATGTCACCGGCGACACCATCACCTATATCGGACCTGGTAGAAAAGCAGATCCAGATGCCGCAGAGACCACTGTCTTCGACCGCGAAATTGACGCCCGCGGCAATCTCCTGATCCCGGGCTTTAAAAACGCACACACGCACACCCCGATGACCTTCCTCCGCTCCTACGCGGACGATCTCCCGCTCCACGAATGGCTCGAACGCCAGGTCTTCCCGAACGAGGCAAAGCTCGCCGGGGACGACGTTTACTGGCTCAATATCCTCGGCATCATGGAATATCTGACGAGCGGCATCACCTCCAATTTCGACATGTACATCCAGCAGAAAAACAGCATCGCTGCCACGGTCGACACCGGATTCCGCACCGTTCTTACCAGCGGTCTCAACAACTTCGTCGACAGCCCGGAAATTCTCGAAGAGATGTATAACTATGTCAACGAACTCTCCGACCGCACCTCGTATCTGCTCGGTTTCCACGCCGAATATACGACCGGCGGCCCGCTTCTTGAAGACGTTGCCAAACTCGCCGAAAAATACCATTCCCCTGTCTGGACACACAACGCCGAAACAAAAAGCGAAGTCGAGGGCTGTAAAGAGCGCTGGGGACTCACCCCGACACAGCTGATGGAACGCTTAGGCATGTTCCAGTACGGAGGCGGCGGCTACCACTGCATCTGGATGGAGGACCGCGATTTTGAGATCTTCCGTGACCGGAAACTGACGGCCGTTACCAATCCCTCCTCAAACCTGAAGCTCGCCTCCGGCATCTGCCCGCTGAAGCGTTTTTACGATAACGGCATCAACCTCGCCATCGGCACTGACGGGCCGGCCAGTAACAACTGCCTCGATATGTTCCGCGAAATGTTCCTGACCACCGGCCTTTCCAAAGTCCGCGAGATGGATGCCGCAGGAATCCCGGCCGACGCCATTCTCTACATGGCAACCGCAGGCGGCGCGCACGCCATGCAGCTTACTGACTGCGACCGTCTCGCTGCCGGCAAAAAGGCCGATCTCGTCATGATTGACCTCCATCAGCCGAACATGCAGCCGGAGAATAATCTGATCAAAAACCTCGTTTACAGCGGCAGCAAACAGAACGTAAAGCTTACCATGGTAAACGGTCAAATCCTCTACGAAAACGGCGAATTCCATATCGGCTTTGACCCGGAAGAAATTTATGCAAGATCCAACGCCATTATCCGAAGAATTTCCGGCTCGCATGCAGATAATTAGTGGATTTCACGCAGTTTTTCCTTTGCTTGACATACTTTTTTCTTCTATATTATAATGTAGCCATACACGCAAAAACGCTGTACCTCTTGAAAGGAGAATACTATTATGAAAAAGAAAGTAGTTAGCTTACTGCTTGCAGCCGCCATGACAACTGCTGCACTCGCAGGATGCGGTTCCTCCAACGGCTCCTCTTCCTCCGACGCATCCACAGGCGCCGATTCCACCAGCGCAACTTCCGCTTCTGCTTCCACAGACGGAGAAAAAAAAGACGCCGCAGGTGAGAAAATTGCCATGATCACAGACTCCGGAGATATCACCGACGAATCCTTCAACCAGATCACCTGGGAAACTGTATGCGCCTACGGCGATGCAAACGGCGTAGAGTACGAGTACTACAAACCGGCAGAGGATACCGATGAAGAGCGTATCAACTCCATCGATCTTGCTGTTTCCGAGGGTGCTACCGTTGTTGTAATGCCAGGTTACCTGTTCGGACCTGCCATCGCTGAAGAGCAGGACACCTATCCGGATGTAACCTTCATCGCAGTCGATGTTACCGAAGGTGATATTGTAAAAAACGGCAAAGCTGTTGATCTCGGAAAGAACGTGTACATCTGCTCCTTCGAAGAAGAGCAGGCCGGCTACCTGGCTGGATACGCTGCAGTAAAAGACGGCTACACAAGTCTTGGTTTCCTCGGCGGTATCGCTGTTCCGGCCGTTATCCGTTTCGGTTACGGTTATGTACAGGGTATCAACGCTGCTGCTGAAGAAGACGGCGTAGATGTAAACGTAAAATATTACTATGGCGGCCAGTTCTACGGCGATGACTCCATCACCGCCCGTATGGAGGGCTGGTATGCAGACGGAACACAGGTTGTATTCGCCTGCGGCGGCGGTATCTGGACATCTGCTCTGGATGCAGCTGAGACACACGACGGAAAAGTTATTGGTGTAGACGTTGACCAGCGTTCCAAAATCGGCGAGCGCTGCCTGACTTCCGCTATGAAAGGTCTTCCAAGCGCCATCAACAACGCTCTGGATTCCTACTTCAACGGAAACTTCTCTGAACTTGGCGGAACTGCTCAGCAGCTTGGACTGAAAGACGGAGATTACATCGGCCTTCCTACCGATTCCGAATCCTGGGGATTCACAACCTTCACACAGGATCAGTATGAAACTGTACTGGCTGGTATCCGCGATGGTTCCATCGAAATCTCCAGCGATACAGAAAATCAGCCGGAAGTAGGTTCTCACGTAACCGTTGATTACATCAGCTAATGTGCATACTGTTTCTGTAACAATATGCCTTTTGGGGAAGAGAATATTATTTCTCTTCCCCTTTTTTTCTGTCACACAAAATGCTATACTAGACATAATGAAAGCCCGCAGTTCTGCCCTGTTTTCCATGCCTTCGGCAGTCCTGCAAAACCACGCTTGAAAGGGAATATGTATATGGAAAATGAGTACATTATTGAGATGTTGAACATCACCAAAGAATTCCCGGGTATCAAGGCGAACGACAACATTACGTTACAGCTCAAAAAAGGAGAAATCCATGCTCTGCTTGGAGAAAACGGTGCAGGAAAATCAACCCTGATGAGTATTCTTTTTGGTCTGTATCAGCCTACCTCCGGAATCATCAAGAAGAATGGGCAGGAAGTCCATATCAACACGCCGAACGACGCCAATGATCTCAACATCGGTATGGTGCACCAGCACTTTAAGCTGGTCGAATGTTTCTCGGTTCTCGACAACATCATCCTCGGCGTAGAGCCGACCAAAGGCCTTTTCCTCGAGAAAAAGAATGCCCGTGCAAAAGTCATGGAACTGAGCGAGAAATACGGTCTGATGGTCGATCCGGACGCTCTGATCTCGGATATCACCGTCGGCATGCAGCAGCGTACCGAAATTCTGAAAATGCTCTACCGTGACAACGAAGTCCTGATCTTCGACGAGCCGACCGCGGTTCTGACGCCGCAGGAAATCGACGAGCTGATGAAGATCATGAAGAACCTCGCAAAAGAAGGAAAATCCATCCTCTTCATCACCCATAAACTCAACGAGATCATGGAAGTTGCCGACCGCTGTACGATTCTCCGCAAAGGAAAATACATCGGAACCGTCAACATCAGCGAAACTTCCAAAGAAGAGCTCTCCCGCATGATGGTCGGAAGAAACGTCAGCTTCTCCGTCAACAAAAAGCCGTCAAAACCGGGCGACACCGTTCTGAAAGTAGAGCACATGACCGTACCGAGCAAGGTGCACGGAAACAACGCCGTCAAAGATGTTTCCTTTAATGTAAGAAAAGGCGAGATTGTCTGCATCGCAGGTATCGATGGAAACGGCCAGTCCGAGTTCGTTCAGGGCCTCACGGGACTGGAAAAAGTATCCGGCGGTAAAATTCTGTTCAACGGACAGGACATCACGAAAGCTTCCATCCGCGACCGCTCCAAGATGGGCATGAGCCACATCCCGGAGGACCGCCATAAACACGGCCTCGTGCTGGATTACTCCATCGAGCAGAACATGGTGCTGCAGCGTTACTGGCAGCCGGAATTTGAATCCTTCGGCTTTATCAAATCAAAAGCCGTGCGCGAATATGCCGAGCGCCTGATCGAGCAGTACGATGTCCGCAGCGGCCAGGGTCCTGTGACCATCACCCGCAGCATGTCCGGCGGAAACCAGCAGAAAGCGATCATCGCGCGTGAGATCGACAAAGATCCTGATCTTCTCGTTGCGGTACAGCCTACCCGTGGTCTTGATGTCGGAGCCATCGAATACATTCACAGCCAGCTCGTTGCACAGCGCGACAAGGGAAAAGCCGTTCTTCTGGTTTCTCTGGAACTGGATGAGGTTATGGATGTTTCCGACCGTATTCTTGTTATGTACGAAGGAGAGCTGGTCGGCCAGCTGGATCCGAAAACCGTTTCTGTCGAAGAACTCGGTCTCTACATGGCAGGTGCAAAACGGGATCCGGTTCCCGAAGAAGTATAAAAGAGAGGTAAGAAAAGCATGAACGAAAAAACGAAAAACGCTCTTCTGTCCATTGTCGCTTCTCTTGTATGTATTGTGATCGGTCTTCTTGTGGGATTTATCATTTTATACTGCATCAACGCGGAGAACGCAGTGGATGGATTTACACGAATCATCAAAGGCGGCTTTTACTTAAAGCCGAAAGGAATCGGAAGTGAAATCGCTCAGTCCGCTCCCCTGATTATGACCGGACTTTCGGTTGCATTTGCTTTTAAAACAGGTCTGTTCAACATCGGTGCTGCCGGACAGTACACCGTCGGTGTCTTCGGCGCCCTGTATTTTGCCATCATCCTCCACATGCCATGGTATGTATGCCTTCTGGCTGCTATGGTCTGCGGAGCCATCTGGGGAGCAGTTCCTGGTATCTTCAAAGCATACTTCAACGTAAATGAAGTTATTACTTCCATCATGTTCAACTGGATTGGTCTTTATCTTGTCAATGAGCTGATGTACAACACCATCCCGGACATGTATGATCAGAAGACCACACGTACTTACAAATTAAGCTCCGCTTCTCCGAAATCCCTGATTCCGGACTGCGGCATGAACTCCATTTTCCGTACCAGTTCCACAACGATTGCGATTTTCATTGCGATTGCCATTGCGGTCATCATCTACATCGTTCTGAACAAAACAACCTTCGGCTATGAGCTGAAAGCCTGCGGGTTCAATAAGGATGCTGCCAAATACGCCGGCATCAACGAGAAGAGAAACGTTGTTCTCTCCATGACCATCGCAGGTGCGCTTGCCGGAATCGGTGCAGGCCTCTACTTCCTCTCCGGTGCATCCGAGTGGAACCCGCAGGTATCGACAGCACTCCCGGCCATCGGATTTAATGGTATCCCGGTTGCGCTTCTTGCACTTAGCAACCCGATCGGCGTTATCTTCGCTGCTCTCTTCGTTGCTCATATTTCGGTCGGCGGTGCTTACCTGCCTACGAAATATTATCAGCCGGAGATCGCGGACCTGATCGTTGCCGTTATCATTTACCTTTGCGCATTCGTTACCCTGTTCAAGGGCATCGTTGCAAACCTGTTCAAGAGCAAAAAAGAGCAGAAAGCAAATGCCAATGCAGACAACGGAAAGGAGGAGAAGAAATAATGTTCCTTTTAATTAAATTTACCTTACTGTACGCCGTTGTTCTGATGCTCGTTGCGATGGGCGGTATGTTCTCCGAGCGAAGCGGTGTCATCAACATCGCGCTGGAAGGAATCATGGCGATCGGCGGCCTTGCCGGTGTCTTCGTCCTGGTTCTGTTCCCGGACCTCCCGGCTCCTGCACTTGTGGCACTTTCCATTCTGGCGAGCGCCGTATCCGGTATGATCTACTCTCTGCTGCTTGGCTTCTCCGCCATCACACTGAAAGCAGACCAGACGATCGGCGGAACCGCGCTGAACATGCTGGCTACTGCCATTGCCATCGTCCTGGTAAAAGCATTCAACAACGGCTCGGATGCCGGAAACGGTGCAGCTTCCGCAAAGCTGAACTACACCAACGCCGCTTTCATTTACAAGATCGGACCATTTACCGTGAACATCTTCCTGTTCATCGGCATCATCCTTCTGATCTGCAGCTACGTGTTCCTCTTCAAAACGAAATGGGGACTGCGCCTGCGTGCCTGCGGTGAGCATCCACAGGCAGCCGACTCTGTTGGTATCAACGTATACCAGTGGAGATACACCGGTGTTATCATCTCCGGTGCACTCGGCGGTATCGGCGGATTTGCCTACATCGTTCCGTCCGTTACCACCTGGAACTTCGAAGTCGGCGTAGCCGGTGCCGGATTCCTTGCCCTCGCTGTTATGATCTTCGGTCAGTGGAAACCGTTCCACATTGCCGGAGCAGCCGTATTCTTTGCGGTATTCCGTTCCCTGGCAAACATTGCGGACTCCACCGTCCTCTCCCATCTGGGACTGTCCAAGAACATTTACAACATGATGCCGTTTATCGCATCCATGATTATTCTCGCCTTCACATCCAAGAATTCCCAGGCTCCGAAAGCCGAAGGTATTCCGTACGATAAGGGCGCAAGATAATATGTAACTATTCAGAGCCATGTGAAATGGAAGAAAAAATTGCGAATCATGCTTGCATGAATGAGCGGTTTTTTCTGGAATTTCATATGGCGAGCAGCCACATCGAAATGCAGCGCAGCGGAATCGAGATGTGGCTCTGAATAGTTACAATTTTTAAAGGCAGAGCCGTTAAATCCGAACTGTGTTTTTTCGGCTCTGCCTTTTCTCTATCATTCTGATTTATTTTTCATCAAAGAAAGGAAAAAATTATGCTGAACACCAAATTATTTGACCACACTATTTTAAAAGCAGACGCAACCGAAGCACAGGTTGCAAAGATCTGCGACGAGGCACTTGCACATGATTTTGCTTCTGTCTGCGTCAACCAGTACTACACCAAATTCGTTGCTGAAAAGCTCAAAGGATCTGACGTCAAAGTCTGCACCGTTGTCGGCTTCCCTCTGGGCATGTCCGATACCCGTGTAAAAGCGTTTGAGACCCGTGCGGCCATCGAAGACGGTGCACAGGAGGTTGATATGGTCATCAACGTCGGAGCCCTCAAAGACGGCAAATACGACTTCGTACGCTCCGATATCCAGACCTTAAAAGAAGTATGCGGCAAGGACATCGTTCTGAAAGTCATCATCGAGACCTGCCTTTTAACCGATGAAGAGAAAGTAAAAGCGTGCGAGCTCGCAAAAGAAGCCGGCGCTGACTTCGTAAAAACCTCCACCGGATTTTCTACCGGCGGTGCAAAAGCGGCTGATGTTGCCCTGATGAGAAAGACCGTAGGCCCGGATATGGGCGTAAAAGCTTCCGGCGGAATCCACAACGCAGACGAGGCACAGGCTATGGTAGATGCCGGCGCAAGCCGTCTCGGAACAAGCGCAACACTGGCTATCATCGGATAAAAAGGAGTTTCTTATGGATACGATACTGATAGGAATTGCCGGAGGAACCGGCAGTGGAAAAACGACACTGGCAGATAAGCTGGTAGAAAGTTTTGGACGCGATGAAGTGAGCATTCTGCGCCATGACAACTATTACAAACGCCATGACGATATTCCTTTTGAGGAGCGTGCCAAATTAAATTACGATCATCCCGATGCCTTTGATACCGACCTGTTATGCCAGCACATTCTCGAGCTGAAAGCCGGAAAATCCATCGAGATGCCGGTTTACGATTATGCCATGCATAACCGCTCGGATAAAACGATTCTGGTCCATCCTGCCCCGGTTATCGTGCTCGAGGGCATTCTCCTCTTCGTTTAGAAGGATCTCTGCGATCTGATGGACATCAAAGTCTTTGTCGATACCGATGCGGACGTGCGGATTCTCCGCCGGATCCTGCGCGATGTAAAAGAGCGCGGCCGTTCCCTGGACAGCGTTGTAACGCAGTACCTGACGACCGTAAAACCGATGCACGAGCAGTTCGTAGAGCCGAGCAAGCGCCGTGCCGACGTGATCATCCCGGAGGGCGGACAGAACACCGTTGCGCTTGAAATGCTGATCGAGCGGGTGCGTAAGCATCTGAATCTGGTGCAGAACCAGTAAACATCCGTTTATCGTTATAAAAATCTGCAAAAAAGAGCGAGGACTGAATTTTCTCTTTTCAGCCCTCGCTCTTTTTATTTTTCCCTTACAGATGTTCCAGCATTCCCTGCAGCCAGATCTGGCCTTTGAAACGTCTTCCCACTTCCGGTACTCCAAATAAATCCTTTTCGTTGATACAGATGTCTATCGGCACATCGTTGCAGACGAGGCCGAGCTCATACACCTGCTCGCCCGTTACCGCGTTCTTCGTTGTATTCATCTCCGTAATTTCACCCATCACGCTGTACTGGTCACATTCAAGACCGCTCGGCATGAAAAAGCTATCTACAATAGAAAAGACATCTTCCTTCGTCAGACGCTGGGAAATCATGGCATATGTGTCAATATCATCCATGGTGAGACTTTCCATCGCATCCTCATCCCCGTTTCTGGCAGCCGAGATCAGTGAATTCTTCTGCTGCGTGCTGCGGCGCTCCTTCTCGACCTGTTCCGGGTCTTTCTGGATCGGAAGCAGAATTGTTCCTTCCGCTGCAAGACCGGAGACAGAAAGCGGGAGCGGAAGCGGCTGCAGCGCATTTTTCTGTTTCATCTCAAGATATTCCGCTGCATGCGTCAGATAAAAGATCATCGTGATGCCAAGCCGCATATCGTCGCAGGCGCCTGCAAACGATTCCTTATCGACGTGGCGCTCCACCGATACCTCCTCGTAGGAGCTGATCTGCCCGCCCTCGAAATAGGGATAATAATATTCCATCTGGAAACGGTTGTTCTCATCAATTTCCCCACAGACTGTGATACCACAGTCATATGCATATTCTTTCGAAAATTCAGCAAAAAGGTGGTGTTCTTCTGTTTCCACAATCTTTTTACGGTCGTAGTTTTCTACTACATCACAAAGAATCTCCTGGAGTTCCTTCGTCGTCTTGATCTTTGAAAATCCAATGGTTTTCAGGTAAGCGTGCATAAGAACACCTCCTCTCATTCCTTTGTATTTCTTATGCGATTAGTGTTTCGGAACCAGTTTCTCTTTTCCGCCCATGTACATACGAAGAACTTCCGGAATGCTTACGGTTCCGTCTGCATTCAGGTTGTTCTCCAGGAATGCGATCAGCATACGCGGCGGAGCAACTACGGTGTTGTTCAGGGTATGTGCCAGGTATTTCTTTCCGTCCTCGCCGTTGACACGGATTTTCAGACGTCTTGCCTGTGCATCACCAAGGTTGGAGCAGCTTCCTACCTCGAAGTATTTCTTCTGACGCGGAGACCATGCCTCAACATCGACAGATTTTACTTTCAGGTCAGCCAGGTCACCGGAGCAGCACTCCAGAGTACGAACCGGGATATCCATGGAACGGAACAGGTCTACGGTGTTCTTCCACAGTTTGTCATACCACATCATGCTGTCTTCCGGTTTGCAGACAACAACCATCTCCTGTTTCTCAAACTGATGGATACGATAAACACCACGCTCCTCGATGCCGTGTGCTCCTTTTTCTTTACGGAAGCACGGAGAGTAGCTGGTCAGGGTCAGAGGCAGTTTCTCCTCCGGGATGATGCTGTCGATGAATTTACCGATCATGGAGTGCTCGCTGGTTCCGATCAGGTACAGATCCTCGCCCTCGATTTTGTACATCATGGACTCCATCTCAGCGAAGCTCATAACACCGTTTACGACGTTGCCGTGGATCATGAAAGGCGGTACGCAGTAGGTAAATCCGCGGTCGATCATGAAATCTCTTGCATAAGAAAGGATGGCAGAGTGGAGGCGTGCAATGTCGCCCATCAGATAATAGAATCCGTTTCCTGCAACTTCTCTTGCTGCGTCCAGATCGATTCCGTCGAAGGACTCCATAATGTCGGTGTGATACGGGATTTCAAAATCCGGTACAACCGGCTCGCCGAAGCGCTCTGCTTCTACGTTCTCGCTGTCATCTTTTCCGATCGGTACGGAAGGATCGATGATGTTCGGGATCACCATCATGATCTTCTTGATTTCTTCTTCTACTTCTTTTTCTCTTGCAGAAAGAGCCTCGATGCGGGAACCGTCAACAGCTACCTGTTTCTTTACTTCCTCAGCCTCTTCTCTCTTGCCCTGGCCCATCAGTGCGCCGATCTGTTTGGAGATTTTGTTTCTTTTTGCACGAAGTGCTTCTACTTCCTGTTTGATGTCACGGTTTTCTTTATCCAGCTCGATGACTTTATCAACCAGCTCCAGTTTCTGATCCTGGAATTTATTTCGGATATTCTGTTTTACAACTTCCGGGTTTTCTCTTAAAAACTTAATGTCTAACATAATTTCCTCCTAGTAGATCTTATCCCCTCATTTTGGCGGGATTCTTTTTGTTCTTTCCAGCCCGGAACCACTGCCGTTTTTCCAGCATTTATGCGGGTTTGGCGCGTTCCAGTACCATCATATAACAGTATATGCATTTTTTCAAGCGTTCTTTCATGCTGTTTTTCTGCGGTCCGCTTTTACATCAGATCGATCGAATTCATCGTAATTGCCTGGCGCAGCGCGTCGATTTCCTCGGCGCTCAGCATGATATAGGACTCGCCTTTTACGATCTCTTTCAGATATAAAAAACAGTTGTCACGGCTGTGGATTGCATTCAGGATAAAACCTGTGTTTTCTTTGTCGAGCATTGCCAGCGCAAAACTCATCTTTCCGCCCACATCGTCAAACGCATCATATTTTACGATTCCGTATTTGTTCAGCGTCATGCCCTGGATCTTTTTCAGATCCGCAAGATTTTTTTTCGTCAGCTCATTCTGCTTGTTCAGTTTGTCAATTTCCTTGAACCGCTGATGAAACAGCTTTTCGAGTGACTGGGCGTCTTTTCCCTTCATAAAGCTTCTGTACTTCTGGTTCAGTCTGCTCAGACGCAGCGACATGCTGACCGTCATAATCATCATCACGATAATCAGTACAATCAGAAGAAGTACAACAACGCCAAGGTCAATTCCTACCTTACTAAATAAATCGCTCATTATTCTACCTCTTACTGTATTGATTCAAACAGATCCATGATTCTCTCGAGCTCTTCCTGGGAATAATACTCGATCTCAATCTTTCCTTTGTGCTTTGCCCCGCGGTGAATGGAAACCTTCGTACCAATGATGCTCTTAATTTTCTCTTCCAGACCTTCGTAGATGGCTTCCTCTTCCAGATTGACTTTCTTTTCTTTCTTCACCTTCGGATTCAGGATCTCTTTGACCAGGCGCTCGGTCTCACGGACACTGAGCTTTTCATCGAAGATTTTCATTGCCGTATTGTACTGGAGTTCTTTATTCTCCAGCGCCAGCAGCGTACGCACATGACCGGTTGTCAGCATTTCATCGACAACCATCTGCTGTACCCTGTCATCCAGTTTCAGGAGACGCATCGAGTTTGTAACCGCCGTTCTGCTCTTGGAAACGCGCTCTGCGATTTCATCCTGGCGGAGATGGAACTCTTCCATCAGGCGTTTGTATGCGTGTGCCTCCTCAATCGGGTTCAGAGATTCTCTCTGAATATTTTCAATCAGGGAAATCTCGACAACTTCCTGCTCGGTAAAATCTTTAATGATGACCGGTACTTCTTTGATTCCGGCAAGCTTTGCAGCCCTCCATCTCCGTTCCCCTGCGATGATCTCATAATAATCATCTTTTTTCTGCACCAAAATCGGCTGCAGAACTCCGAACTGTTTGATGGATTCCGAAAGTTCGATCAGGCCGTCCTCGTCAAAGGATTTTCGCGGCTGTTCGCGGTTCGGTTCAATTTCGGAGATTTTCAGTTTCATCTCGACTGGTTTTTCGACAACTTTTTCAACAACCTTCTCGACTACTTTGACCTCCGGTTTTGCCGGTTTCTCTTTTGCTTCTGCTTTGGCCGAATGTCCCGGTGAAATCAGGGAATCCAGGCCCTTGCCTAAGCCTCCTCTTCTCGCTGCCATTACTCTTCATCCCCCCTGTGAATCACTTCGTCTGCCAGGAGACGGTAGCTCTCTGCACCGGTGGACCGCTTGTCGTAATAGTTGATCGGCATACCGTAGCTCGGTGCCTCCGCAAGGCGGACATTTCTCGGAATAATGGTTTTGTAGATATTCTGATCCAGGCTGTCTTTTACGTTTTCTACTACCTGCAGAGAAAGATTCGTTCTCGCATCGTACATGGTAAAGACAACGCCTTCCATCTCCAGTTCTGGATTCAGACGCTCCTGCACCAGCTCAATCGTGTGCATAAGCTGGGATAAGCCCTCCAGTGCGTAATATTCACACTGAATCGGCACCAGAACGGTGTCCGCGGTGGTCATCGCGTTGATTGTCAGCATATTTAAGGATGGCGGACAGTCAATAATAATGAAGTCGTACTGATCGCGGACCTGATCAATTGCGTTTTTCAGGATGAATTCTTTGTCTTCCACCCCGATCAGCTCGATCTCCGCTCCGGCCAGATTGACATTGGAAGGGATAAGGGAAAGATTGTCAAAATTCAGAGGAATGATGCAGTCCTCCAGTTTTGACTCTCCAAGAAGCAGCTCATAGATGGTATTTTCCACTTCATTTTTCTCTACTCCCATTCCGCTGGTGGTATTTCCCTGCGGGTCCATATCAATGGTCAGAACTTTTTGTCCCATTTCTCCTAAACAGGAAGAAAGGTTAATTGCGGTGGTAGATTTACCTACGCCGCCTTTCTGGTTTGCAATTGCAATTGTTCTTCCCAAAATATGTATTGCCTCCTTTCATCTTTTTGTTTTCCATTTGCAGTTTTTCCTTTTTACAGGAAATGACCTGCCGGCACTTCTTTCAAAAAAATGATTCATGCGGCAGGTGTTTTGGCATATAGATAGGAAAAATCTCCTTTTCTATGCCAGTCTATCTGAGGAATTCTTCAGATTCTATCTCAAAATTGCCCCAATTTGGGACAAAGATATTTTATCATACTACGCCGGATTTTACTACTGGAAATGTTTCACGTGAAACATTTTCTGCATTTTTGCATGATTAGGCGGTTTGAAGCATAAGAAAATTGGAGATTTTTGGAAATGTTTCACGTGAAACATTTTGAAAAGCACTGTTTTACAATAATTTTTCTCGGTTTTTACGCTGTTTAAATGCTTTTTGGAATTTTTTCAGCGATGATTTTGCATTTTTTGATGGTTTCCAAGTAATTCTGCAATGTCAGAACATTTTTTTCTGTTTCACACAGTTTTTATAAAATGTTTCACGTGAAATATTTTAATTTTTGACGTTTTTGAGGTATAAATATACTGGAAACGTTATTTTAATCGTGTGATGCTCTTTTTCAAGGAAATCTCAGGTGATTAGGAAGAAAAAATCAACTTATCAGGATATTATTGATACATAGATCAGGAATCAAAACTGTTTATGGTTGTTCGGTGATCGTAAATGTCTCTTTTGTATATAAAATGTATTTTTATTCACTAGGGCTCTGTTTTTTCATCGTTCTTCCTCGCTTTTTTCAAATTTTCAGCATTTTTCTCTTTATTTTCATCAGTAAGAGGCATAATCCGTGAGACATCCTCTTTTTCATTTTTTCTCCAGTTTTTCTCTTTTCGGGCGGTTTTTCTTTGATTTTTTTATTTTACAGGCCAGGCTGCACATTTTCTGTTTTTTATCGATTTATTTGATTACACTATAATTTTTCTGTTTTTATGGTTTTAATATTTTTCTCTCGCTGCCACGTCTTTTATCCTCTTTTCCATCTTTCTGGCTTACCTTTCTCTTTTTTTTGTAAACAATCTCACTTTTTCTCTTTTATCAACATTTTTTATTCCTTCTCTCCGTTTTTTATCCCTCATCGCCATTTCACACCATTTTCTTGCCTTTCACTGCCTCTCCCTCCCGTTTTTATTCTTTTCGCCCATGTCTATACTACATTTTCCCCTTTTCAGTCGTTTTTTGCCTTTTCTCAACTCATTTTTATCTTTTTTGCTTTTTCCGCCTCTTCCATCGTTTTACACCCTCTTTTTGCCATTTTTTAGATCGTCCTTCATTTTTTCGTTTCTACTTATGTCACTTTCCCTGTCTCATTTTTCACGTTTCACGTCTCTCAAAATGTTTCACGTGAAACATCGTTTTTTACGATTTTCGGTCTTCGGCGATCAGTGAGAAGCGATTTGCTTTCCGGCTTTCCGAAAATCACTCTCATTTTTCGCCTCTCTTATTTTTAAAATAATCGTATTTTCTATTCTATTTTTGATTTTCTCCGTCTTTTCTACATTTTTCCTGTATTTTCGCGTGTTTCACGTAGTTTTTCGTCTCTGTTTTCTCTCTTTTATTAAATTATTTAATTATATTTTTATATTTTCGTATGAATTGAACTTTTACATTCGTTTTTTCGGATTTTCCAAACCATTTACTAAACGCATTTTGGGACCATTTTTTCATGGATTTTTACCAATCTGGAAGGATTTTATCCCATAGTGCCGTTTTCATGCTTTTATGTGTATTATTACATCATTTTTTCTCTGTTTTTTTGCAGTTATGTAAACCATTTAAATATGCCATTCGCCAGTAGTTGACATAACGTAGTTCTCCTGGAATTGTCTACGCTTTTCGTCAAATTGCGTCTTATTTTCGTCTCTTTTTCTCATTTTTCCCTTAATTTTTGCATTGTATCTTTCCCTTTTTTCGCTTATAATAAGCTCAACACAACGTTTCGAACCGATTCCTCCCCTCCGGGAGACCCCTGAAAGGAGTTTTATCATATGAAACACAGCAAAAAACTGGTCACCTTGAGTGTCCTCACCACGATGTCCGGCGCAGCGATTTACTTTCTGAATAAAACGCTCGATACCGCCGCCGTACGGAAAAACCTGCTCGCCTCGGCTGAAAAAGAGATCTTTTCCTGGCAGTTCGGCGATATTTTTTACACAAAAAAAGGCACCGGAACCCCGATGCTCTTACTTCATGACTTACATTGTGCCTCCAGCGGCCGCGAATGGCAGTATATTGAGGATACTCTCGCAAAGGATCACACCGTCTACACACTCGATCTTCTCGGCTGCGGCCGTTCCGACAAGCCGGCGATCACGTACACAAACTTTTTATACGTACAGCTCATCGTCACCTTCATCAAGCAGGTCATCGGATGTCCAACCGACGTAATTGCATCCGGTTTATCCGGTTCTTTCGTCGTAACCGCCTGCAATACAGCCCCGAAATGCTTTGGCCGAATCATGATGATCAACCCGACCGACCTTGCCAAGCTCAACAAAATCCCGGATAAACGCAGCCGCTTCCTGAAACGCATGATCGAGCTCCCGCTCGTCGGAACGCTGCTGTACCACACGCTCACCGGCCGATCCAACATCGAGCTTTTATTCACCGAGAGCTACTACCACAACCCGTTCCACCGCTCGCCGGAGGACGTAGACGCATTCTATGAGTCAGCCCACCTCCAGAGCAGTGCCGGAAAGTACCTTTTTGCAAGCCTTGCGGGCAATTACGTGAACCTCAACATCGGCCACGCCTTAAAGCACATTGACAACAGCATCTTCCTCATCGGCGGCGAGGAAGAGCCGGGCATCGCAGAAACCTTTGCGCTGTACACAGCGCTCAACACCTCCATCGAAACCCAGATCCTGCCGAAAACAAAGCACATGCCGCAGATGGAGGCCCCGCAGGCCCTCTTAGACCAGATCCAGATCTTCTTCGCACCGGTACAGTAATACCCCCTTCTGCTCCCGGCCTCGAGCGAAAAAAATGAGACAAAAAAACGGAGAATTTACTGATATTTCCATGTCAGTAAATCCTCCGTTTTTCCATTTTTAACCCGGCTCACAGTCCATTTCCAACGCATCTTCCTCTGCGCCCGGATAATCCGTTGGCGGCGCTGTATACGTTTCCATTCCCTCTTTTATTTCATCCATCGTATAAATATTAATTCTCTCCTCCGGCGCTGCATCCGGGTCAAATTCCACCGTTTCTCCCAGTGCAAGCATCATTGGCTCATCCGCATTTCTTTTCTCATCTGCAATCTCATACGCGTTTACATATTCACCCGACGCAGTCTCTACATACTGTCCAAACCCGTCGCAAAGCCGGTAATAAAGCTCCTTTTCCGCATCTTTCTCCAGAAAATACAAGGATTTCTGCCCGATCACCGGATCAAGGTCGCAGAAGCTGATCTGTATATAGTTCTCCCGCCGTTCCTCCTCCGAATACTCCGCTTTCAGCTCCTCTGCGTTCCAGTACGTAATTCCCGCATCCTCCATGGACTGCAGATACTCTTCCACCGTAACTGCTCCGCCCGGCTTTCGAACCGTAATATGTTCTCCGGCTTCCATATCACCTTTCAAAACGTCATCCACCCGCAGTGAAATATCGGTTGCAATCTCAATTCCCCCGGCAAAACAGCTATAATCCTCTACCGTTCCCAGAACAATGAGATCGCTTCCCTCTTTCTGCTCATAAAAGCTATTATAAAACCGATCCCACTCCTTCAACCCTCCGTACTGCATATTTACCTTTGCCGGATCCAGATTTTCAAACCGCATTTTCTCCTCTGTTTCCGCCGTTTCTGCATTACCGCAGCCCACCAGCAGAATACACAATACTGTCAAACAAACCTTTTTCATCCTTTCACCCCCCCCATCCACCGTCTTTGTTATACTCCCATTATACTTCTTCCGCTTTCATTTTCCCATAAAAAAGCGGAAGACTTACTGATTTTTTCACTCTCAGTAAATCCTCCGTTTTCAATTTTAACCAGATTTTAATGACTCTTTATTCCGCTGATTCTGACGTGCTGTCTGAAGAACTGTCATCTTCCGTCTTTGCCGCAAGCAGTTTCCCGTAATTTTCCAGCATGGTCTTCACGTTATTTTTATTCACAAGAGACGGCACTCCGTCCTCATCTACCGTGTAATAGAAGCTCGAATCATACGGGCTGTAAGCAAATGTCAGGTCGCCGTCTGTCATATGGAAGACTGCGGTAAACTCGGCATCCTTGGCCTGCACGAGGCTTTCATCCTTCGTCTGCGCCTTCAGGCCAATGAGCGAAGAATAGAACGTGGTAAACGTTGATTTATCAATCGTTTCATCGCCGCAGATGTAACTGATTTCCTGTGTTGTGGAATCGCTGTCGTCATCCTTTTTCTCTTCCACATGGCGTACATACGTCTTCGTCTCGCCGTTATACGTAATATCAAGGCTCGTCAGATCCGATACATTTTCCATGCCGATATACATGTTCCAGAAATCAGATGCCTTCTTTCCGGTGAAGGTTTCAACATTCGAAGCCGTCATCAGATGAACTTCATTCGAGCCGTCCAGCTTCACGTAATAAGAACCGCCGTCCTCATTTGCATTGCCGACATACAATACCAGATCTTTCTCCACCGTAACGGTTGTCGTTTCGGAAGAAGAGCTCGTTGCAGTGCTGTCGCTTGATGCAGAATCTGTTGTGGAATCCGAAGAAGTATCTGCCGTTGTTGTATCGTCAGCCTCAACCTCCTGCTCTTCCGTGTAATGCACGCGGATCGTTGTCTTTGGCTGATCCAGTCCGTACTGGGAAAGATCCGATGCGTTGTACGTAACAAGATCTCCAAAGCTAAGAGATGTCACTGCACTTGTCATGGTGCCGATCGAATCCGCATCACCGCCATGTGCCGCTCCATCTGCGTCCACAACCTGCCATTCATCCGTCTGAAGTGCCGAATCAGCAGCGCTTACTTCTTTTGTCAGCGTATATCCGTTCTCACCCTCCACCTGCAGCTTTGTAATGTTTTCCGCCGTCACAGATGGCATGGATTCCGTTGTCGCCCACTCCATCATATCGGACGGGAACATCGTTCCAAGCGATGTGCTTACCAGATAAACCTTACTCGTATCATCGTTCAGATAAATATAGTATCTGCTCGAGCTGTTCTTATCTCCGACATGAATCGTCGTTTTCTCGTCTCCCGCAGTCACTACAACCTCCTGAGACGGCGTCTCGAGCCCAAAATCGGCCATAGAATCGATTTCATCGTCTTCAATGACTCTTTCTGCTGTCATGCTGCTAAGAGAGCTTAAAACGCTCGTTATCTTGCTCTCATCCAGGGGGAATCCATCCTCCTGGTCGTATGTCCAGATATCGGTATCATCGTCTCCTGCTGTTTTCGTAAAGGACACCGTCTCTCCGTTGATCTGGAACGAAAGCGCTGTTACATCATCTTTTGAAAAATCAACCACTTTTTCGGCGTCTGCACCAGAATCCGAACTGCCGCTGTCCGCATCGGCGGTGCTGTTTTTCTTCGTCAGCACCACCAATACGGCAAGAAGCAGTACCAAAAGGATCAGGCAGGCCGCCATCTTTCCTTTTTTCTTCATCACTGTTTTCTCCTCTTCATCCAGATCATCACGCCAATCACAACAAGTACCAGCGGAATTCCCGCAATGGTAATAATAGACCAGGTGTTAACTGCTCCCTGTGTAAATACCAGGTTTGTATAGCTTGTGCTCTTGCTTGGAATAACAACGGTCTGCTCCACATCACACATGGAGGTCAGTGCAGTCGCTGCCAGCTTCGAGTTCGCACCGCTGATTGCCTGGTCAATCTGGCTGCTCAGCATCGATGCACTCGAGAAATAAATGATCTGTGTCTCTTTATCATCTACAGTCTCTGTGATGGAAACACCAAGGTCAAATGCGCCCGTCTCACTGTCCGCACTCTTCGACCAGGTGCTGTTCTCCGGGTCATTTTCAATATAAGCGTCCTCGGTGGTCGTCAGAAGGCTCTTGATCGTAATGGTATCACGATAAGAATCGAGCTTCTGAATTGCCTGTGCAACCGGCATCAGAATGTAATTACTCTTTACTTCGGTTGTAATGTCATCACTCTGAATGTTCGGCAGCAGATAATACGGCATCTGCGGATAATAATGCTGGGAATCGGTCTCCACAACAATTCCGCTGGAGCGTTTCACACCGTAATTTTCCAGTATGGAATCCAGATTCGGCATATCCGTTCCGGTATAGCTGGTGAACATCAGAAGCTTTCCGCCGTTTTCCAGGTAGGTAATGACTTTATTTGCCTCATCCTCGGAGAAATCGGTGGTCGGGGACATGATCACAAGCTCCTCGGCATCCTCCGGGATATCGTCTGTCATCAGGGCAAGATCACTGATTTCCACATTGTTTTTGTTAATGGCATCACTGAAGTTCGTAGAAAGATCACTCTCGGAAGCCTCGCCGTGGCCGGTTACCCAGTAAACCTTCGGGTTGTTTTCACTCGTCACATACGTGATGGCGCTGGTAATCTGACCCTCGCCGTCAAAACCGGTTGTCTGTGTCTGATAGGTCTGATAGTTTGTGGAAGTCTCCCACATATCACTGTTGCTGACCACCTTGCTCTTATCGCCGCATACGACAATTACACTGTTTGCAGCTACCGTCTGATCGGTATACTGACTCGTAAATTTCGGATACAGATCCGGGTCTTTTGTCTCTACTTTGATATGGTCAGAAAGCTCATCGTAGTGCTCCAGCAGCTTCTCGATGGTGTCATCCTCACTGCCCTTCTGCACAATATAATACAGGGTAACGTCTTGATCGAGATCCTTTAATGCCGTTTTCGTCTCATCTGTAATGGAGTACATTTTCTGCGTACTCAGGTCAATCTGTGTTTTGCTGGTCGGAATCTGCGCCACAATCAGGTTAATAACCACAATCACAGCCAGAACAATCACCGTCATAATCGAAGAATAAGAGCCCTGTTTCAGATGCTTTTTCTGCTCCTCGCCGGTAAACACTTCCTTCAGATGTTCTTTGGAGAACGTCTTTTTCAGCTTTTCTTTAATATTAAAATTCATTTTATGCTGTTTCTTTTCTTTCTTTTCGCTGCTCATCGTCTCCACCTCCTAATTCCAGCGTTTCTTCTGCAGGGACTGCATTGCAAGGAAAGTGCAGATTGCAATGACGGACAGGTAGTAAACAACACCGCCAATGTCCAGAATACCGTTCACAAAGTTATCCATATGGCCTGCCATGTTGAATACACCGAGCAGATCCTGGATTTTGCCCTCGAGAAGGGTGGATTTTGTGAAGTAAACTGCCGTCAGCGCGCCTTCGCCGATCACGGCAATCACACCTGTAATGATCGGGTTTTTAATCATACTGCCGATCCAGAGGCATACCAGTGCAATGATGATAAAGAAAGCAAAGAAAGAGCTTCCGGCTCCCTCCGGGAAGAAATTTGCAATACCGCTCTCCACGTAGCACAGGAACAGGATCACAAAGCCGACAACGGCTGCGATGACCTGACTCTCGGTGATGGAGGAAACAAACACGCCGACCGAAATATAGGCTGCCCCCAGCAGGAAATAACCAAGGATCGAAGTGTAGGATACGGCGTAGGAAACCGTTCCGTGGGTTCCAAGAAGCAGCGGGTACAGGCACATGATCAGCACCGGAATCACATAAATGGTGAGAAGCGCCAGATATTTTCCAAGGATAATATCGGAAATTTTTACCGGTGCGGTAAGGAGCAGCTGATCCGTCTTATTTTTCTGCTCCTCCGACAGGACACGCATTGTCAGAACCGGTACTGCGATCAGCAGAATAAATGCGGAATTCTGCAGCGCGTATCCGATCTCCGGGTAACCCTGCTGCAGATTGATGGCCGTAAAATACAGGCCGAACAGCGCCAGAGTAAACGCCATAAACAGATATCCGATCATGCTTGTCAGATAGCTTTTTAACTCTTTTTTATAAATCGCCGTCATTGTGCGTCTCCCTCCTCCTGTTTTGTTTCAGCGGCTGATTCCGCTGCATCTGTGCTTTTTTCTTCAGACGTTTCCCCGACAGCCGTTTTGTCTGCTTCTGGTTCACATTCTTTTTCACATTCTTTTTGTTTCAGCTGTTCTTTCTCTGCTTTTTTCAGCTTTCTTGCAGCCTTTCCGGAATCATCGGTCAGCTCCAGGAAGACGTCTTCCAGAGACATCGAGGAGGAAGTCAGCTCGAGGATCGGGCAGTTGGCCTTTGCCAGTGCATAGAACAGCTCCTCGCGGATATCCTTATCCTTTTCCGTGGTAATTTTTACCTTAATCTGCTCCTCATTCGGCGTATTTTCATATTGGATCTCTTTTGCATCGAGCGCATTAAGCGCCGGAACCAGCTGCTTTCTCGTTCCGTGAACGGTACATGTAACCGTGTTTGATCCAAGCATCAGTTTACTTAAGTTTTCCGGGGTGTCGCTCGCAACAAGCTGTCCCTTTGCGATAATCATGACGTAATCGCAGACGGCGCTGACCTCGGAAAGGATATGGGAACTTAAGATAACGGTATGTTTTTTGCCCAGTGATTTAATCAGATCGCGGATCTCAATGATCTGCTTCGGGTCCAGACCTACGGTCGGCTCGTCGAGAATGATGATCGGCGGATAACCGAGCACCGCCTGTGCCAGTCCGACTCTCTGACGGTATCCTTTCGACAGGTTCTTGATCAGACGGTTCTGCATATCGGTGATCTTCACCAGATTCATGACCTCAAGAATCTGTTTCTTTCTCTGATCCTTTGGAATTTTCTTTAATTCCGCCACGAATTTCAGATATTCCAGAACGGTCATGTCCGTGTAGACCGGCGGCAGCTCCGGCAGATAGCCGATGCATTTCTTTGCCTCCTCCGGCTCCTCCAGGATATTGTGGCCGTTGATCAGCACTTCGCCCTCCGTAGATGCCAGATAGCCGGTGATGATGTTCATGGTCGTTGATTTTCCGGCACCGTTTGGGCCAAGGAAACCATAGATCTGGCCTTCTTCTACGGTAAAACTCAGGTTGTTGACAGCTACGTGGTCGCCATAGCGTTTCACCAGATTTTTAACCTCTATCAATGTTCCTTCCTCCTTGTTTCTTAAAGCAGTCCCAGCCCGCCCTTGGGGGTGAAAGAGCCGGAGATGCTCTCATTTTCTAAAGACACTTTATCTTATTCTGAAAATGTGATAATTTGCTGGAAAATTTGTGAAAAAACGGTGAAGCCATGGAGCAGTTTGTTTGTTTTTCGACAAAAAATCAATTTCTTTTGCCATAAGAATCATGTATACTATAACGTATCCACGGACGGACGCTTTTCCATTTTTGTTCCGCCGCGAAACATTACGCCGGACTTTTTCCCGTCCGGGACTGGAGATTTTAGGAGACTCTATGAATAAAAAAGACTATTACTGGGCCAAGTATATGCTGATTTTCGGCTTTTTCTGCATCTGCTTCGGCACTTCCATTTTTCTGAAAACCGAACACGCCCCCGACGAAGCGATGCGGATGCTGATTCCGGAATACATCGTCTCACACCACGCATTGCCGAACGGCATGGAGGAAGCGGTGCGCCACCCGCTGTGGGGCTTTTCCTATGCGCTGTATCCGTATCTGACCGCACTCATCAGCGCGGTATTTATGGGCATTGCAGCGCTGTTCAACGGAAGTGCAGCGGTTCTCTTAACTGCCGCCCGCCTCACCAGCGTCCTTTCCGGCACCGGCACACTGATCGTTGTCTTTCTGATCGGAGAAGAGCTCTTTGAACGCCGCGAATCGGCACTGCTTGGCGGTATTTTCGTCGGATTTCTGCCGCAGTTCGTGTTCCTCTCCTGCTATGTAAACAACGATTCTTTTGCTGTTTTCACGGTCGCACTGATCATCTACTTCTGGATCCGCGGCATGAAAAGCGCATTCTGCAAGAAAGACTGCATCGGCCTTGGAGCAGGCTGCGGACTCTGCGCGCTGTCGTACTACAACGCCTACGCGTACCTGCTCTGCAGCATTCTTCTGTTCTTCGTGCTGATGATACATTTCAGGAAACCGGCAAAGGAGATCTTCGCCAAAGCTCTTCTGGTCTTTGCTATCGCCTTCCTGATCGGCGGCTGGTTCTTCATCCGCAATGCCGTCATCCACGACGGAGACCTGCTCGGCATGCGCACCACAAAGGAATCCGCATCGCTGTACGCCACTGAGGAGTACAAACCGAAAAACCGGCAGACACCGGCATCCGAAGGCTGGAGCTTTAAGCAGACGTATTTACAAACCCCGGAGGGCCGCACTTCCAACTGGCTGTTCTCCACCGTCAGCAGCTTCATCGGTTCCTTCTCCTACATGACCGTCCATCTTCCGATGGTGCTTTACCTGCTGTACGGTGCGCTGATGGCGTTCGGATTCCTGCTGTTTCTGTTTCTTGCCATGATCCCGCACTGGCTCCGCAAAAAGCCGCAGCTTCTCCTCTTTGTGATGCTGCTCCTCGCCTGCCTGATCACGCTGTTCATGGACATGTACAACACGTATTTCAGCGACTACCAGTCGCAGGGCCGCTACCTGATGCCGGCGCTTGTCCCGCTGATGGTCTGGATCGATGACGGCTATTCTTCACTCACTGCAAAACTTCCCGCTGAGTGGAAACGCGCCTCCTGCCATCTGACACTCCTGCCGGGAGCAGTCTGGCTTGTACTGTTTCTCATCAGCTACATCGGAGTTTTGATTCCGGGCTGTTGTGGATAACGAAGAAACAGGTGCTATCTCTTTTTCTCAGATAGCACCTGTTTCTTCGTTACAAGCTTTTAGTTTTTAGATATGTTTCATCCGGTCTTTCCTTTCACTTTCTTTGTTCCATAATTTCATTTTTATCTATTTTTTTGCTGTTAATGGCTGAAACGATTGAATTGTAATTCCTCTATATTCCAGGATACCTTCATCTCCTACTGCAATGAATATGGTGTCTGCATGAAAACTTCTAAGCTTTTTACGCTCTCCATTTTCAAATTCAACCACATACCATTCAATGTTTCCTTTTTGTACTGGTTTCTCAAGAATTTTTACTTTCGATTTTTCCAGTGGCTTGGAATTGTCCTTTGATTTCAAAATAAAGTATCCAATCCAGGAAGCGATTCCTATCACTAAAACAACTATAACAAACGCAAAAATATCTTCATCAGAAAAACTGCTGCCACCGATACGTATATATGTCATTTAATTTTTCTCCTTCTTTTCAAACATTAACCATAAATTATTCTTTAAATTCGCTATAGGGAATCGGATCATCATCAAGCCGGTTTGAGTAATATATCACACTTACATCTTGGGCTTTTCCTTGCAGATACAGAAAAACTGAATCTGATTTCCATACTACTGAGTTGCCGTTTGCCAAATTTCCCACATGAATTATTCCACTTGCTGCACCACTTAAGCTGATATTCTCTGTAGATGTAAAATCAAATAAACTCTCTACAGTACTGCCCTCTGGAACTTGAACCACAATGCTGCCATCTGTAACTTCTTTGGTTCCCGATGTTGACTTACCACATCCAATTAGCATCATCATGCTTAAGACCATTAAAAACAAATACATCTGTTTTTTTCGTGTCATAACACATTCCTCCTGCTTCTATATCTTTGGTTTTGGACTTCGATTTTTTCTTTTTCATCCCCCCTACCTAATACCCCCGTTTTCAGAAAGTGTACTTTTGCAGATCAGAAAATACATTCTATTTCTTTATATATTTTCACTAAAACACATTGTTTTTTTCTTTCTAATATTGTATAATACAACAAAGCAACTTGAATTTTCAGAATTTGCAAAAGTACACATTTACAAATTCTGCTCTCCTGTCATTTGCTTTTCATCTTCCATTTTTCTTATCTTCCCATAAAACGTCCCAACCGGCATGTCACATGCTTTCGCAGCTTCCTTTAACGTTATCTTTTTTTCTCTCCATTCCCTATGAACTTCATCAAAATTATCCGGTACCGACCGCGACGGTCTGCCAAATTTCACTCCTTTTGCTTTTGCAGCTGCAATTCCTTCTGCCTGCCGTTGACGAATATTTTTGCTTTCACTTTCTGCCACAAAAGACAACACCTGTAAAACAATATCGCTCAAAAAGGTTCCCATCAGATCTTTTCCCCTTCGAGTATCGAGCAATGGCATATCAAGGACAACAATATCAACACCTTTTTCTTTTGTCAGCACACGCCATTGTTCCAAAATTTCCTCATAATTTCTTCCCAGTCGATCAATACTTTTTATATACAACAAATCATCTTTCTTTAATTTTCGTATCATTTTACGATATTGCGGACGGTTAAAATCTCTGCCCGACTGCTTATCCAGATAAATATTCTTTTCCAAAACACCAATTCGTTTCAACGATAATAACTGCCGATCTTCATTTTGATCTCGGCTACTTACTCGTATGTAACCATAAATATTCATAGCGTGTTCCCTTCTTTATAAAATTTTGCATCACAGAAAATTTTACATGCTCGACGTGAATCTTGTGATCACAAAATTTCATCAACTTCTCTTTTCAAACACATTATAATAAAGCATCTCTGGGAACACATATTTTTTGTATGATGGTCTATTATGTTCACTTATCTGACCATTATTCTCCCAACGAAAAAGCAAGGCAGCATGCCACAAATTTCTCTGTGGTATGCTGCCTTGCTTTTTTATTCAAAATTTTGCGCGTCTAACTCATCATTGAAGTAACGAGAATGCGACTCTCAGTTTTCAAAATATACTATTCTTTACTGAATCGGCTCCTTCGCCGGTGTTCCCGCTTTTCTCGGGTACTTTTTCGGCGTTGCCTTCCCCTTCTCGATGCAGACAAACGATCTCTCGTCCTCAGTTCCCGTAAGCTGGAAATAAACCGGCTCTTTTGCCTCGCCGCCGAGCACATGAATTGCTTTTTGGGCCGCGGTAAGCTCCTCATTCAATTTGCCCGATTTATACGAGACAAACCGTCCTCCCACCTTCACATATGGCAGACAATATTCCGAAAGGGAGCTTAAATTCGCCACTGCCCGCGACACCACGAGATCAAACTGCTCCCGGTAATCCTTCTGGCGTGCGAAATCCTCGGCTCTTCCGTGAACCGCCGTGATTTTCGAAAGGCCAAGCTGTCCGATCACCTCATTCAGGAATTTCACCCTCTTATTCAGTGAATCCAGCAATACAACTTCCACCTCCGGAAACGCGATTTTCAGCGGGATTCCCGGAAAACCGGCTCCCGTTCCCACGTCGAGAATGCGTCCCGCCTGTTCCACATCACAGACCTTCACCAGCGACAGACTGTCGAGAAAATGCTTCGTAATCACCTGATCGAACTCCGTAATCGCCGTCAGATTCATAAACGAATTCCACTCTACAAGCAGCTCATAATACTGCAGAAACTGCGTCTTCTGCTCCTCGGAAAGTGTGATTCCAAGCTCAAAAAGGCCGCGCTCAAATCCTTCAAGATTGTATTCTTTCATGTTGTTCTCCGTTCTACTCTATTCTTCCAAGTGCCCGCTGCACTTTTTGTTCCTGTCCACGCAGTATCAAAACACTTGCTGTTTCGCTGCATAAGAATGTAATTCAGGCATGCATATCTGTCCTTTATTTATGTCCCAGATACACCAGCAGAACCGAAATATCCGCCGGGGAAACGCCCGAAATACGTGACGCCTGGCCGATGTTGATCGGACGGTACAGGTTCAGCTTCTGTTTCGCCTCGATGCGCAGGCTCTGGATCTCGTCGTAATTGATGTTCTCCGGGATCTTCTTCTCTTCCATCTTCTTAAACTGCTCCACCTGCTTCATCTGGCGCTTAATGTAGCCGTCGTACTTGATGTTGATGTTGACCTGCTCCTGCACATCCTCCGGCAGCTTGGGTCTTTTCGGATCTACTTCCGCCAGCATCTTATAATTCAGCTCCGGTCGGCGGATCAGCTCTGCGAGCGAACTTCCGCCGGAAAGCAGCGTTGATCCATACTCTTCCAGAAGCTCATTGATGTTCGAGCTCGTTCCCACATACGTATTCTCCACGCGCTCAATCTCTTCCTGAATCCGCTGTTCTTTTACTTTCAGTGCCTCATACTGCTCCTCGCTGATCAGACCCACGCGGTAGCCGTATTTGCGCAGACGCAGATCCGCGTTGTCCTGACGGAGCAGCAGACGGTATTCCGCGCGGCTCGTCATCATACGGTACGGCTCATGGTTCTCTTTCGTCACAAGGTCGTCGATCAGAACGCCGATATACGACTCCGAACGGTCGAGCACCAGTTCTTCTTTTCCCTGTACGCGGAGCGCTGCGTTGATACCCGCGATCAGACCCTGTGCCGCAGCCTCTTCATATCCCGAACTACCGTTAAACTGGCCGCCGGAAAACAGATTTTTGATCGCCTTGAACTCGAGGGACGGCAGAAGCTGTCTCGGGTTGATGCAGTCGTACTCGATCGCATACGCATTCCGCACGATTTTTGCATGCTCCAGACCCGGCACGGTGTGATACATCGCAATCTGCACATCCTCCGGCAGCGAGCTTGACATGCCGCCGACGTACATCTCGTTCGTGTATCGTCCCTCCGGCTCCAGGAACACCTGATGGCGGTTTTTATCGGCAAATTTTACAACTTTATCTTCAATGGATGGACAGTACCGCGGGCCTGTTCCCTCGATCATGCCGGAATACAGCGGCGACCGGTCGAGGTTTTCGCGGATAATTTTGTGCGTTTCTTCATTCGTATACGTCAGCCAGCAGGATTCCTGATCGATCTGTACGCTCTCCGGATCGGTCGAGAATGAGAACGGCACAACGCGCTCATCGCCAAACTGCTCTTCCATTTTCGAAAAGTCAATGCTCCGCTTGTCAATACGCGCCGGTGTTCCTGTTTTAAAACGCACCATCTCCACGCCGTTCGCTTTCAGGGAATCCGTCAGATGCGTCGCCGCCTGCAGGCCGTTCGGGCCGGTATACGTGCTCACATCGCCGTAAATGCACCGTGCATTCAGATAAACGCCGGTACAGAGGACGGCAGCCTTACAGTGGTAAACCGCGCCGGAAACGGCCTTTACACCCGTCAGAACACCGTCTTCCACGATCAGCTCCGCAATCTCCATCTGGCGGATCGTCAGATGATCGGTATTTTCAAGAACCTCGCGCATCGACTGGCTGTACGCCCGCTTATCCGCCTGCGCACGCAGCGAATGCACCGCCGGTCCCTTCGATTGATTCAGCATTTTCGACTGTATGAACGTTTTGTCAATATTTTTGCCCATCTCGCCGCCGAGCGCGTCGATTTCTTTTACGAGGTGTCCCTTCGACGTGCCTCCGATGTTCGGGTTGCACGGCATCATGGCGATGCTGTCGACACTTACCGTAAATACAACCGTTTCCAGCCCCATCCGCGCTGCCGCAAGTGCTGCCTCGCATCCCGCATGGCCTGCGCCGATGACGGCAATATCAATTGTTTCTTCTAAAACTGCCATTTTTCTTTTATCCTCTTTCTCTATCTACAGCTTTGGATTCTGTCTTAAGCTTTTTCTACTCTGTCAAAATCCGGCTGTCGTTCCTTGTAACTCTATTCCGGCAGATCTTCGTAATCTGCATTTGCTGCCTTTATTTACCTGTACAGAATTTGCTGAAAATCTCATTCACGAGGTCTTCTCCCACCGCTTCACCGATGATCGAACCCAGCTCCTCATACGCATTCATAAGATCAATGGAAAAGAAATCCTCCGGCATACCCATTTCGATGCTTTCTGCCGTCAGTTCCAGACTCTTTTTTGCTGCAAGAAGCGCCTGCTTGTGGCGCGCATTCGTGATGTAAACCTCATCGTTGAACGAAATTTCGCCCTGGAAAAACATCTTTTTCATCTGTTCCTCCAGCTCTTCCATACCCGTCTCTTCCCGCGCGGAAATGCTGATGACCGGAGCGCCTGTCTTTTGCTCCATCTCCTCTTTTTCGATCACCGCAGTCAGATCTGATTTATTCAGCAGCACAATCGCCTTGCGCCCTTTCAGGATTTCCATGATTTTTGCATCATTTTCATCGAGCGGCACTGACGCATCCACCACATAGAGAATCAGATCCGCGTCCTTTGCATGCTCCAAAGCACGGTCCACACCGATTTTCTCGACCGTATCCGCCGTTTTTCGGATCCCCGCTGTATCCAGAATCCGAAGGGAAATGCCCTTTAAGACCAGATTTTCCTCGAGCACATCGCGCGTCGTTCCGGCGATATCCGTTACAATCGCCTTTTCCTCTCCGGCCAGCAGATTCAAAAGCGACGATTTTCCGGCATTCGGCTTTCCAAGAATAACTGTCTTGATGCCCTCCTGGATCATCTTACCCTCATCCGCAGATGCCAGGAGCTTTTCAACCTGCTTTTTCTGCTCCGCAACAACCACGGCCAGCCGCTCCGGGTATCCGTCCAGACTGATGTGCTCCGGGTCATCAAGCGCCGACTCAATAAATGCGATCTCGTAAATCAGCTTCTTGCGGATTGCCCGGATCGCCTTTTTCACCGTTCCGCGCAGCTGGCTCTCGGAGCTTTTTAAGGCATACGCACTCTTTGCCGAGATGACATCCATAACCGCCTCGGCCTGCGTCAGATCCATTCTTCCGTTCAGAAACGCCCGTTTCGTAAACTCACCCGGATCTGCCGCCCGCGCACCGGCATTTAAGACTGCCTCGAGCACTTTTTTCACCGCCAGCACCCCGCCGTGACAGTCGATCTCGACGGTATTCTCACCCGTATATGTTTTCGGCCCTTTCATCACCATGACAAGGACCTCATCAATCACTTCCTCCCCTTCGGTAATCCATCCATAATGAATCGTATGGGATTTGACCGCGGAAAGCTTTTTTCCTTCTTTTTTTGCACGGAATACGCGGTCCGCCACTTCGAATGCATCGTTTCCGCTGATTCTTACAATACCAATTCCCGCCGG
The DNA here is from genome assembly GCF_003479665.1 of Blautia sp. AF14-40. Classification (NCBI taxonomy): domain Bacteria; kingdom Bacillati; phylum Bacillota; class Clostridia; order Lachnospirales; family Lachnospiraceae; genus Blautia; species Blautia sp. AF14-40. The sequence goes on along the minus strand of NZ_QUHK01000023.1, from coordinate 13,956 downwards.
CGCCATCGCTGTGGACACTGCGGCAATTGTATCATCCAAATGAAATCCTGCCATTGTTTCCAGTCCTTTCTAAAACCTCTCTTTTTGGGGATCCCAGTATTCAGATCCACATTTTTTCTTTCCTCTCGCATGGCTCTGAATAGTTCCATTTTAGCAGAAAACCAGAAAAGACGGTACCCCGTATTTTACACAGGTACCGTCTTTTTGCATATTTTTTACGCTTTCTTATCGTTTCGGCGCTACAACAACGTGGCGATATGGCTCGCTGCCCTCGCTGTAGGTCTCCACAAATTTATTTCCCTGCAGTGCAGAGTGGATGATTCTTCTCTCGTAAGGATTCATTGGCTCCAGAGAAACCGGTCTTCTGGTCTTTTTCACTTTGTAAGCGATGTTTCTTGCCAGGTTTTCCAGTGTTTCTTTTCTGCGCTTGCGGTAATTTTCCGTATCAAGTTTGACACGAACGTAATCCTTCTGCTCTTTATTGACTACAAGGCTGGTCAGATACTGAAGGGAATCCAGCGTCTGTCCTCTTTTTCCGATCAGGATGCCCATATCCTCACCGGCAAAATCAACTTCAAGAGAACCATTCTCGGCATTGTACTCCATCTGGATCTCAACCGGGAGCTCCATGGCTTTGAACACGCCGCTTAAGAACTCAAGTGCCGTTGCCTTGATCTGGGCGATTTCCTCGTCTGTTCTCTGAACTACTTCACGCTCTTCTCTTGGCTCGGAGCGTCTTGCAGTTTCTGCCTGACGCGGAGCAGATTTTCTTTCCGTTTCTTTCTTTACAGCTTCTTTTTTCGGCGCTTCTTTTACCGGTGCAGGAGCTGCCTCTTTTTTCTCTGGTTTCTGGGGTGTTTCCGGTTCTTTTTCCGGTGCGGCTTTTACAGCGGCACGGATCACAGCCGGTTTACTTCCGATTCCAAAGAATCCGGAACTGCCTTCGCTGATGACCTGGATCTCCAGTTTATCGCTGGCAGCCTGAAGCTCGATGCAGGCTTTTGTAATGGCGTCGTCCACGGTTTTTGCGGATACTTCGATAAACTCCATAAAGATTTACCCCCTATTTTTTCTTTTTGCTGTTCTTTTCATCAAACTGTTTTACCATGTTTGCTTTCGCAGCGATGCTTCCGGCGCGGTATTCCTGATTGCTGTTGTAATACTCAGTCGAAGCCTTTCTTGCTGCCTCTTTTTCCTCAGCAGACGGCTCTTCGTTCTCCTGTACCTGAATATTACGCACACTCTGCGTTGCAGCCTGTGTGATTTTCTGCGGCGGAAGGCCGGCTTTTTCTCTCTTCTTTGCAGCTTTTTCCTGGTTTTTGCGGATCACCTCATCCATGTCGATCGAGGACATATGGCGGTTGATGATAACCTGCTGTACACTTCGAACGAGCGCACCGGCGATCCAGTAAATACCAATACCGATGGAGAATGATAAACACATAAATGCGGAGAAAACAGGCATTACCGTGTTCATGGTCTTCATGGAATTTTCCATGGAGTTTGCTGTCTTATTTCCGTTGTTGGAAGATGGTGCCTGCGGCATCAGCTTGTAGTTCAGCCACTGGGTAAACCATGCCAGAATCGGCACCAGAATTGCTCCTGCAATCAGAAGCGCAGATCCGTTTGCCATACCCTCGCGGATGACATCCATCGGAGACTGTGTGATATTAAATCCAAGGAACATGTTGATATGCTTGGACTCCGCGGCGGTTTTTGTAATGGTATCCGCAATACCGGAGAACTCGCTGATGTCAGCCAGCTTCGTCCACTGGGACGGTTTCAGCACATAAAACATGTCCAGAAGGTTATTTTCGGTTAATGTTTCACTTACTTTACTGTACATGGTAACACGGTTATCTGTGATAAACTGTGTCAGGATGTCAGAATATCCTGATACACCCATCATCTGTGTTGTCAGTCCCTGGAATACATTGCGGACACTTCCGATATATCCCGGAATATGATAGATAACCTGGTACAGTGCAAGCAGAATCGGCATCTGAATCAGCAGTGTACTGCAGCTTCCTGTCGGGGAGACACCGTATTTCTGATAAACTGCCATGGTTTCTTCAGATTTTTTCATCTGAGAAGCCTGGTCTTTTTTGTTCTGATATTTCTTTTCAATTCTCTGCAGATCCGGCTGCATTACGCTCATCATCTTCGACATCTTCTGCTGCTTGATCTGAAGCGGCGTCAGAACGAGATAAATGATAATCGTATACAGAATAATCGCAATACCGATATTCGGAATTCCAATTTTTTCCAGACAAAAATAAATTCCATTGATCAGCCAGCCGAGGATCTGGCATACCCACCCGATAATCGGCCACGTTGATTTACTCAGTACGATATCCAAAACGTCTTTTCCTCCTTATTTATCTACGGCACAGGGTCGTAACCTCCGTGTGAAAACGGGTTACATCTCAGTATTCTCCATAATGCCAGCAGACTTCCTTTGAAAGCACCATATTTCTGAATCGCTTCCAGCCCGTACTGCGAGCAGGTCGGCGTATAAGGGCAGTGCACCCTCTTCAGAGGAGACAGGTACTTCTGATAAAACCGGATACCTTTTATCAATACCGTCTTCATTTTTCTGTTTCCTTTAATATATGATGCAGTTTTCCCAGATGCAAAAGTGCTCCCTCTATCTCGAAATACGTACAGTTTTTTGCATTAACTCTTGCGATCACAACTACATCCATTCCACACTGAAATTCCTCTTCATGCAGACGATAACTCTCCCGGATCAGTCTCGCCAGATGGTGGCGCACAACGCTGTTTCCAACCTTTTTACTTACTGAAATTCCAATCCGGTTCCGTCCCAGCTGATTTTTCTTCACATACATGACCAGAAATCGGTTTGCAAACGATGTTCCCTGCTTATAAACCAGCTGAAAATCTCTGTTTTTTTTCAGGCTTTCCGAATATTTCATGAATCCATTCTTTCCTTCATGATTTGTCTAAATTTTCTTTTCATTGAATAGCTTTAGATAGAAGAAAAGACCACATAAATTTTATGCGGCCTTTGGTTTTATGCTGATAATTTTTTTCTTCCTTTTAATCTTCTTGCAGCTAAAACTTTTCTTCCACCTTTTGTGCTCATTCTTGCTCTGAATCCGTGAACTTTAGCTCTGGATCTTTTTTTCGGCTGAAATGTCATTTTCATAAGATAAGGCACCTCCTTTAAATTCTAATCAATAACTGCCTGCAAGGCAGTATTTCACTACATGTATGACAGAAAACATCATTTCAATTATATTCATAAACCCCCATTTCGTCAACCCTAAAATCAATAATTTTCGCAGTTTTTTTCGGGAAAAATGCCGCTCTAACGCGGTTTTCCGGTCTGCCGCTGCCCGTGCCTTCCGTGTGCTGATTTTCGGTTTATCCACAACTTATCCACACTGTCCGCCGCACGCGTACAAATACCAGTTCGATTTTTGCGCTTTCCACACGATATCTTGTAACCGTAATCAACATTATCCACAATCTGTGGATAACCTTGTGGATAACTTTCGGTTTTGCTGTGTACAACCTGTGGGCATTTCTAATTTTTCCAGTATTTACGCCATGTATAATGTGTATATAAGTTTTCCAGACTTTACACATTTCGGTTTTTCCAGCCCTCTATCCACAATTTTATCAACATAAGATTCCCTGTTATCCACAAACTATCCTCCATTTCATCAACAGGAAAATTTTTTACACATTCTGTGGATAAAAAAATAATTATCCACATTTTTGGGTTGAATAAAACGGCATTTTATTATATCATATAGAAGTAAAAATGCGACTATTCGGGGAAAATTTCGTTTTCCAGACAGAAGTTATCCCCAAAAAGCAATGATTATAGAAGCGGAGCGACAGAAAAAGCATGGAAATCGTACAAGATAAATGGAAAGAAATACTGCAGAGAGTGCGGGACGAGCACGAATTATCTGAGATCTCCTTTACTACATGGATTGAACCACTTACGATCCATTCGGTTGAGGACAATCTGATCACAATCCTGGTTCCATCCGAAAAAATGGGTCTCGATTACGTGAGCAAAAAATATACTCTTCCTATTAAAGTGGCCATCGCGGAAATCACAGGTGTCAACTATGAGATCCGCTTTATTCTTCCGGAAGAAGTGAAACAGGAAAAAGCGCCTGCTCCCGTCCAGAAAAATCTCTATGTGCCGAACCTGAATCCAAAGTATACCTTTGATACCTTCGTGGTCGGCAGCAATAACAAATTTGCCCATGCAGCTTCTCTCGCCGTGGCCGAATCCCCGGGAGAAATCTACAATCCGCTGTTTTTATACGGTGGTGTTGGACTGGGCAAAACCCATCTGATGCACTCGATCGCACATTTTATTCTTCAGAAGAACCCGTCTTCGCGGATTCTCTACGTAACGAGTGAAGAATTTACCAATGAAGTCATCGAGGCCATCCGAAACAGCAACAACACCGCAATGACCAAATTCCGTGAGAAATACCGCAATATCGACGTACTTCTCATCGATGATGTGCAGTTTATTATAGGAAAGGAATCCACGCAGGAAGAGTTTTTCCATACCTTCAATACGCTGCACGGCGCCAACAAACAGATCATCCTTTCTTCGGATCGTCCCCCGAAAGACATGGATATCCTGGAAGACCGCATCCGTTCCCGTTTCGAATGGGGACTCCTTGCCGATATCCAGAGCCCGGATTATGAGACGCGAATCGCCATTCTCCGAAAGAAACAGGAATTAGACGGCTATTCCGTCAGCGACGATGTGATCGAATACATCGCTTCCAATATTAAATCGAACATCCGTGAGTTGGAAGGCGCTCTCAACAAAATCATTGCATACGCAAACCTTGAAAAACGTGAAATCAACATTGATCTTGCAGAGCAGGTGCTGCGCGACATCATCTCCCCGAACGAGAAGAAGGTCATCACGCCGGAATTTATCATCGACACCGTTGCAGATCACTTCGATATTACGCCGTCCGACATTGTCGGCAGCAAGCGGAGCAGCAAAATCGTATTCCCGCGCCAGATCGCAATGTATCTGTGCCGCGAAATGCTCGATGCCCCGCTGACCGGAATCGGAAAAATGATGGGCGACCGCGATCATACCACTGTCATGCACGGCATTGAGAAGATCGAAAAGGAAATGAGTGCTAAAGACAGTGTCCGCAACACGGTAGACATCTTAAAGAAGAAGATCAACCCGTCGAAATAGGCGGAGCCTTTGTAACTCTGTCAAAACGGTTAAAAACGATTTACATTTATATAAGAAGAAACTCATCGGTTGACAGGCCCTTATTTATACACAAACCGATGTGGAAAGCCTGTGGATGAATTGTGGACAAATTTGGGGCCTGAAGTTATCAACATTTCATACACAGGTTCACGTTCGATTATTCACAGAGTTATACAGATCGATTTTTCCAGTATTTCCGCATTCTTGACGGGGTTTTCCACATATCCACAGCCCCTACGACTAAGACTACGGATTTTTACTATATTTTTTCTTTATAAGCAGACTCACCAAGCAGTGAGGAAAGGAGAGTTATCCACAATTATGAAATTAGTGTTTGACAAAGCAGACCTTGTAAAAAGCGTTGGTATCGCTATGAAAGCTGTCTCCGGTAAAACAACCATGCCGATTCTGGAATGCATTCTGATTGATGCATCTTCCAACGTGATCAAATTTACCTCCAACGATATGGAACTCGGAATCGAAACCATCGTCACAGGTATGATTCTGGAACGCGGTATTGTTGCTCTGGATGCAAAGATTTTTTCTGAGATCGTAAGAAAACTTCCGGATAATCAGGTTACAATAGAAACAGATGAAAATCTGGTAACTACGATTACGTGTGAAAAAGCAAAATTCAGCATTCCGGGACAGTCAGGAGAAGATTTTTCCTATCTGCCGATTCTCGAAACTTCCGATTGTGTTTCCATTTCCCAGTTCACCTTAAAAGAACTGATCCGTCAGACCATTTTCTCCATTGCAGCCAATGAGAACAACAAACTGATGACCGGTGAGCTTTTTGAAATCAAAGATAACACACTTCGCGTCGTATCTCTGGACGGACACCGTATTGCGATCCGCAGAATTGAGCTGAAAGATTCGTATCCGGACCGAAAAGTCGTTGTTCCGGGAAAAACCCTGAACGAAATCAGCAAAATTCTGTCCGGCGAGATGGATGATCAGATTGATATTTACTTCTCGGAAAACCACATTATGTTCAAGTTCGATGATACAACGGTCGTTTCCAGACTGATCGACGGTGAATATTTCCGCATCGACCAGATGCTTTCGAGTGATTACGAGACAAAAGTGACGATCAACAAAAAAGAATTCTTAAGCTGTATCGACCGTGCGACGCTTCTTGTCAAAGAAGGCGACAAAAAACCGATCATCATCGACATCCAGGATGGAGCGATGGAACTGCAGATCAACTCCGCGATGGGTTCCATGAAAGAAGAGATCGATATCAACAAAGAAGGCAAGGATATTATGATCGGTTTTAACCCGAAATTCCTGATCGATGCACTTCGTGTTATTGACGACGAGGAGATTTCGATTTATCTGGTCAACCCGAAGGCTCCATGTTTTATCCGGAACGAAGAAGAGAGCTATATCTATCTGATTCTGCCGGTAAACTTCAATTCCGTGAGATAAGTCACATAAGTTTGAAATCTGCCGGAACCTTTTCTGAAAGAACTTTCAGCGGTTTTACAGCCACACAGGTTGAAAACTGCGAACTTACGTGAGGAAAAGGCACGGCAGTGCAGGAGGAAAAAATGGAAATTATTACGCTGCGTGAAGATTACATCAAACTGGGCCAGGCATTAAAAGCTGCGGCTCTGGTAGAAGACGGCGTGGAAGCAAAGCTCGTCATCAAGGACGGCTGCGTGACCGTAAACGGTGAAGTAGACACCCGCCGCGGCCGCAAGCTCTATGACGGAGATGTTGTCTGCTACAATGGAAATGAGATACAAATTAAAAAATAAGGCTTAAAAACTTAAGCTGATTTTTCACGGACGAGTGCTCATGTATATCAAATCTTTAGAACTGAAGAACTATCGGAATTATGAGAGTTTATGCATAAATATCAGCCCCGGAACGAATATTCTCTACGGCGACAATGCCCAGGGAAAGACGAATATTCTCGAGGCTTTATATCTCGCGGGTACGACAAAATCGCACCGTGGCAGCAAGGACCGCGAAATCATCCAGTTTGACCGGGAGGAAGCCCATATCCGGATGATGGTGGAGCGGAACGGCAGCACGCATAAAATCGATATGCATCTAAAAAAAAATAAATCCAAGGGAATCGCCATTGATGGAGTTCCGATCCGCAAAGCGTCGGAACTTTTTGGCATTGTAAATATTGTGTTTTTTTCTCCGGAGGACCTGAATATCATCAAAAACGGTCCTGCGGAGCGCCGGCGTTTCCTGGATAGCGAAATTTGTCAATTGTCAAGACTATACATGATCGAGCTTGCCAATTATAATAAAGTGGTGGCGCAGAGAAACAAGCTGCTTAAAGAGATTTCGTTTTCCGGCAGAATGGCGGATACGCTCGAGATCTGGGATGAGCAGATGGTCCGCTATGGAACAAGCATTATTTCCGAGCGGAAAAAGTTTATCAGCCGCCTGAATGATATTTTATCCGAGATCCATCAGAATCTGACCGGAGGAAAGGAGCAGATTCTGATTACCTATGAACCGAATGTGTCCGAGGAAGCGTTTTCCGAAGAGTTAAAAGCCGGAAGAGAGCGTGATCTGCGTTTCGGACAGTCCTACACCGGGCCGCACCGGGACGATTTCTGTGTGCGGGTCAACGACATTGATATCCGTAAATACGGTTCCCAGGGGCAGCAGAGGACGGCGGCGCTTTCGCTGAAACTGGCGGAGATCCGTCTGGTCGAGGAGGAAATTCACGATACACCGGTTTTACTGCTGGATGATGTTTTGTCGGAGCTGGACGGCAGCCGGCAGAATTATCTTCTGCAGAGCATTCACAGCATACAGACACTGATTACCTGTACCGGACTGGACGAGTTTGTCGAAAATCATTTTGAGGCAAACAGCGTATTCCAGGTGGTCGAGGGATCTGTGTTTCACAAAGAAACAGGAGGAATCTAAATGAGTACAGAGAACATGGAAAAGACAGAGTATGGTGCAGACCAGATTCAGATTCTGGAGGGTCTGGAAGCCGTACGGAAGCGCCCAGGTATGTATATCGGCAGTACCTCCGCACGGGGACTTCACCATCTGGTTTATGAGATTGTCGACAACTCGGTAGACGAGGCACTGGCAGGATACTGCAAAAATATTGACGTTACGATTAACCCGGACAACTCCATCACTGTTATCGACGACGGCCGTGGTATTCCGGTCGGCATCAATCATAAGTCGGGCCTTCCGGCCGTTGAGGTTGTCTTTACGGTGCTGCACGCAGGCGGAAAGTTCGGCGGCGGAGGGTACAAGGTATCCGGCGGTCTGCACGGCGTTGGTGCATCCGTTGTAAATGCGCTGTCCAACTGGCTTGAGGTGCGCGTTTATCACGATGGAAAGGTTTACTTCCAGCGGTATGAGCGCGGAAAAACCATGAATAAGCTGGAGGTCATCGATACCTGTCCGATCGAAAAAACAGGTACCGAGGTCCGTTTCCTGCCGGATGACACGATGTTCGAGGAGACGGTTTATGATTACGACGTTTTAAAAACAAGACTCCGCGAGACCGCATTTCTGACCAAGGGACTGCGCATTGTTCTGCGCGATCTGCGCACGGATCCGGTAGTGGAAAAAGCATTCCACTACGAGGGCGGTATCAAAGAGTTTGTCAGCTACCTGAACAAGAGCAAAACGGCGCTCTACCCGGACATCATCTACTGCGAGGGAGAAAGAGACGGCGTTCTTGTTGAGGTTGCAATGCAGCACAACGATTCCTATCAGGAAAATACGTACGGTTTTGTCAACAACATTACGACGCCGGAGGGCGGTACCCATATCGTGGGCTTCCGGAATGCGCTGACGAAAACCTTTAATGAATATGCAAGAGCAAATAAACTGTTAAAAGACAGCGAACCGAACCTGACCGGAGAGGATATCCGCGAGGGTATGACGGCGATTGTCAGCATCAAAATCGAGGAGCCGCAGTTCGAGGGTCAGACAAAGCAGAAACTTGGAAACAGCGAGGCGAGAGGAGCAGTCGACAATATCGTGAGCACCCAGCTCGAGCTGTTCCTGGAGCAGAACCCGGCTGTCGCAAAAACGATCGTTGAAAAGTCCCTGCTTTCCCAGCGTGCGAGAGAGGCTGCAAGAAAAGCGCGTGACCTGACGAGAAGAAAATCCGCACTGGACGGTATGTCCCTGCCTGGAAAACTGGCAGACTGTACCGACAAGGATCCGAAAAACTGTGAGATCTTCCTGGTCGAGGGAGATTCCGCGGGCGGTTCCGCAAAATCCGCGAGAAGCCGTGCAACGCAGGCGATCCTGCCTCTGCGTGGAAAAATCCTGAATGTAGAGAAAGCACGTCTCGATAAAATTTATGCCAATGCCGAGATCAAAGCGATGATTACGGCATTCGGAACCGGAATCCACGACGATTTCGATATCACAAAACTGCGCTACGACAAGATCATCATCATGACCGATGCCGATGTCGACGGCGCGCACATCGACACGCTGATGCTGACGTTCCTGTACCGCTTCATGCCGGAGCTGATCAAACAGGGCCACGTTTACCTGGCACAGCCGCCGCTGTTCAAGATTGAGAAAAACAAAAAAGTATGGTACGCATACGACGACGATCAGATGAATCAGATCCTCAATGAGATTGGACGCGGAGATAATAAGATCCAGCGTTACAAAGGACTGGGAGAGATGGATGCGGAGCAGCTCTGGGAGACCACCATGGACCCGGAACGCCGTGTCCTGCGCCGCGTTGTGTTCGATGAAGAGTATTCTTCTGAAATTGATCTTACCTTCAATACGCTCATGGGCGACAAGGTAGAACCGCGCCGTGACTTTATCGAAGAGAGAGCAAAATACGCAAACAACCTGGATATCTAAAAAGTCCTGTGAACTGAAGTGGAGGAAAAGATGGAAGATAATGTTTTTGATAAAATTCACGAGGTCGATCTGAAAGACACGATGGAGGAATCCTACATCAACTACGCGATGAGCGTAATTGCATCCCGTGCACTTCCAGACGTCCGCGATGGCTTAAAGCCGGTACAGAGACGTATTCTGTACTCCATGAGTGAACTGAACAATACGCCGGATAAGCCGCACCGTAAGTGCGCGCGTATCGTCGGTGATACGATGGGTAAATATCACCCGCACGGCGACAGCTCTATCTACGGAGCACTCGTCAACATGGCACAGGACTGGGCAACCCGTTATCCGATGGTGGACGGCCATGGAAACTTCGGTTCCGTCGACGGCGACGGCGCTGCGGCTATGCGATACACCGAGGCACGTTTAAGCAAAATCTCGATGGAGATGCTGGCGGATATCAACAAAGACACCGTAGACTTCGCCCCGAACTTTGATGAAACCGAAAAAGAGCCTGTTGTTATGCCGGCCCGCTACCCGAACCTTCTGGTAAACGGTACTTCCGGTATCGCAGTCGGTATGGCAACGAACATCCCGCCGCACAATCTGCGCGAGGTGGTAAGTGCCATTGTAAAAATTATTGACAATATCATCGAGGAGGACCGTACGACAGATCTCGAGGAGATTCTCGGCATTGTAAAAGGCCCTGACTTCCCGACCGGAGCAGAAATCCTCGGTACCCGCGGTATCGACGAGGCTTACCGTACCGGCCGCGGTAAAATCCGTGTTCGCGCGGTATCGAACATTGAAACGCTGCCGAACGGAAAGAGCGAGATCATCGTAACCGAGATCCCGTATATGGTAAACAAGGCGCGCCTGATCGAGAACATCGCCGCGCTGGTAAGAGATAAAAAGATCGACGGCATCACCGGCATTGCGGACCACTCCAACCGTGAGGGTATGCGCATCTGTATCGAACTGCGCCGCGACGCCAATGCAAACGTCATCTTAAACCAGCTGTACAAACATACCCAGATGCAGGATACCTTTGGTGTGATCATGCTTGCACTGGTAAACAATCAGCCGAAAGTCATGAACCTTCTGGAGATGCTGACGTATTATCTGCAGCACCAGGAAGAGGTTGTGACGAGAAGAACGAAATACGACCTGAACAAAGCGCAGGAGAGAAGCCATATTCTGGAAGGACTCTTAAAAGCGCTTGACCATATTGACGAAGTGATCCATATCATCCGTGCATCCGCGAATGCGGCAGAGGCGAAGAAGAACCTGATGGAACGCTTCGATCTGAGTGATGCCCAGGCCCAGGCAATCGTAGATATGCGTCTGCGCGCTCTGACCGGTCTGGAACGGGAGAAGCTCGAGAATGAGTACAAAGAGCTGATGGCGCGCATCGAGCAGTTAAAAGCCATCCTCGCAGACCGCAAGGTGCTTCTTGGCGTTATCCGCAGGGAGATTCTGACCGTATCCGAAAAATACGGCGATGACAGAAGAACTTCCATCGGTTTTGATGAGTACGATCTCTCCATGGAGGATCTGATTCCGCGCGAGAATACCGTCATCACCATGACAAAACTGGGGTATATCAAACGTATGACAGTTGACAACTTCCGCAGCCAGAACCGCGGCGGCAAGGGAATCAAGGGCATGCAGACCATTGAGGATGATTATATCGAGGAGCTTCTGATGACAACGACCCATCATTACCTGATGTTCTTTACGAATACGGGAAGAGTCTACCGTCTGAAAGCATACGAGATTCCGGAGGCGTCCAGAACCGCAAGAGGAACGGCGATTGTCAACCTTCTCCAGCTGCAGCCGGGAGAGAAGATTACCGCTGTTATTCCAATGCGCAAATATGAGAAGGGCCATTATCTGTTTATGGCAACGAAAAAGGGACTGGTGAAGAAGACGCCGCTCGAAGAATACGAGAACGTCAGAAAAACGGGTCTTGCTGCCATTGCGCTCCGCGATGATGATGAACTGATTGAAGTTAAGACAACTGATAACGAGAAAGAGATTATTCTGGTAACGAAATTCGGCCAGTGTATCCGCTTCAAGGAAAACGATGTGCGTACGACAGGCCGTGTTTCCATGGGTGTACGCGGCATCAACCTTCTGGACGGCGATGAAGTAGTCGGCATGCAGATCTGCACGCAGGGAGACTATCTCCTTGTCGTATCCGAAAACGGCATGGGCAAACGGACGCCGATGGCAGAGTTTACCGTACAGCTCCGCGGCGGCAAGGGTGTCAAATGCTATAAGATTACCGAAAAGACCGGAAACCTGATTGGTTCCAAGGCGGTCAACGAGGATAATGAGATCATGATGATCACCACAGAGGGAATCATCATCCGTACGCCATGCTCCGGCATTTCTGTGATGGGACGGATCACATCCGGCGTTAAGCTGATGGATGTGGACGGCGAAATCAAGGTTGCCAGCATTGCAAAGGTAAGAGACAAAGAGGCATCCGAGGAGACTCCGGTTTCGGTGGAAGAGACCGAAAGTGCTTCTGAGGAAACGAAGGAATAATACAGCGTCGCAAAACGTGTCTGAGAGAAAAAAGCTCAGGCACGTTTTGCTCGTTTGGGGAAGGGGAGAAAAACATGAAACGAATTTTACTGATGGTGCTGCGGAATCTGCTTCTGGTTCCGTGGATGTGGTGCCGGCTCTGTTACCATGCAGCGCATCCGGACAAGTACAGTCTGGAAGAGCACTTTAAAATGCTGCGCTTTATTGTACAGCGGGCGAACAAAGGCGGAAACGTCATTGTGGAATCCTATGGAGCAGAAAATCTTCCGGAGCAGGACGGTTTTGTGATGTATCCGAATCACCAGGGACTGTACGATGTGCTGGCGATCGCAGGAGCGTGCTCGCGTACCTTTACAGTTGTTGCCAAAAAAGAGGTAGAGCATATTCCGTTTTTAAAACAGGTCTTTGCGTGCATCCACGCGCTGTTTATGGACCGGGAGAATCTGCGGCAGTCAATGCAGGTTATCAATGAGGCGGCCGATGTCGTAAAAGAAGGCAAAAACGTCATTCTGTTTCCGGAAGGAACGAGGAGCAGAAAGGGAAACCAGCTGCAGGAGTTTAAAAGCGGCAGCTTCAAGATCGCAGTAAAAGCAAAATGCCCGATCGTGCCGGTTGCGTTAAAAAACTGTTTTGTTCCGTTTGACTCCAATACCGTCCGTCATGTAACGGTAGAAGTCCATTTTCTCGACCCGATCCCATACGAGGAATACCAGGGAATGAAGACAACAGAGATTGCCGAGATGGTAAAGAAGAGAATTGAAGCCGTCGTAACCGCGTAGCGGTTTCAGAAAAGAGCGTGATATGCGCTCTTTTCTGCTATTCTGGGGGCTGATTTGGGTTCTGTAAGGCATATTTTCTATAATAGTAAGAAAAAAACAAAAAATTCGAAAAAACGGGTTGACAAGAACGTAAGGTTTTTGTATAATAAACCATGCGTCACGAATGAGTGACTGCACATATCATTTTATATTTAGGCATTTGGAGAAGTACTCAAGTGGCTGAAGAGGCGCCCCTGCTAAGGGTGTAGGTCGGGTAACCGGCGCGAGGGTTCAAATCCCTCCTTCTCCGTTTAAAAGCCAAAAACAAAATGATATTTTTTGTGGAAAAAGTTCTTGACAAACAGTTTCACATCTGATAAGATAGCAGAGTTGGTGATAGGTTTGAAAAAACTAATCCAAAAAATAAATTAAAAAAGTTCTTGACAAAAGCGAATGAGTTTGATAAAATAAATGAGTTGCTGATCGAAAGAACGGCGAAGAAGTTAAAAAAACTTCAAAAAATAAATCAAAAAAGTTCTTGACAAACGAAAAGCTCTGTGATAAAATAAACGAGCTGATCCGAGTCGG